>NZ_NCJB01000267.1:0-3274 GCF_002282275.1 Polynucleobacter sp. 39-46-10
AAAAGAAACGGCGTTCATATTGCCGACCTTTAATGCAAGAAACAAAGCAGCCAGCAAGCCAATGGCCACAAAGATTCCAACCCAAATATCAATTGCACTTTTTCTCATAAGAGTCCCAGTTTATTCTTTCTAATTCGAGAACATCATTGCAGTTAGCAGGAAGTCCAATGCTAAAACCGATAAAGAAGAAATCACCACCGTTCTCGTGGTAGCTTGCGATACGCCCTCAGGCGTTGGTTTTGCCTCGTAACCCTGATACAGAGCAATAAAAGTCACTGCTACACCAAACACCAGACTCTTAATCAGGCCATTACCAATATCAGAGAAGAGATCTACTCCACCCTGCATCTGAGACCAGAAGGCACCAGAGTCCACACCAATCAATGGCACCCCAACAAAGTAGCCGCCCATCACACCAACAGCCGTAAAGATCGTTGCCAAAATCGGCATTGCAATAATGCCAGCCCATAAACGCGGAGCAATCACACGACTTAATGGATCTACTGCCATCATTTCCATTGCGCTGAGCTGTTCGCCGGCTTTCATCAAGCCAATCTCTGCAGTGAGAGATGTGCCAGCACGGCCGGCAAATAACAAGGCTGTAATCACGGGACCCAATTCACGGGTAAGTGACAGTGCGACCAATAAACCCAAAGCCTGCTCTGAGCCATATCGATTAAGAGTGTAATAACCCTGCAGTCCTAAGACGAAGCCAACGAATAAACCAGATACCGCAATGATCACAAATGAGTGATTACCCACAAACAGAATTTGATCGGAAACTAAGCGAGGTCTTTTTAATAAAAATCCGGAACGCCAAATCACTGCAGCAAACATGCGAGCAGCAAGGCCAAGACTTGTTAAGTTACGACGAACAAAAAAACCGAGGTCACCGAAAATATCTAAGGCCTTATGAAGGATGCTCATTTCAGGCTCACTCCAAAATCTTCTGCAAGGCTTTGGCCTGGGTAATGAAATGGCACAGGACCATCCGGTGAAGCATCTAGAAATTGACGTACAAACGGATCGTTTGAACGACTCAATTCTTCTGGTGTACCTTCTGCACCAATACGACCATTGGCAATGAAATAAACATAATCGGCAATTTCAAATGTTTCTTCAACATCATGCGTCACCAAGAGGCTGGTCGCGCCCAGCGCTTGATTCAAATCTCGAATCAAGCGTGCAGTAATACCCAAGGAAATTGGATCCAAGCCCGCAAAGGGCTCGTCGTACATGATCAACGGTGGATCAAGTGCAATCGCTCTTGCTAGAGCAACACGGCGTGCCATGCCACCAGAAATCTGTGAAGGCATTAAATCACGTGCACCACGCAAGCCAACCGCATTCAGTTTCATGAGTACCAGTGATCGCAATAAATCTTCGCTTAAGTCGGTATGTTCACGCAAAGGAAAGGCGACGTTTTCAAAAACACTCAGATCGGTAAAAAGTGCGCCAAACTGAAAGAGCATTCCCATACGACGACGGGCAGCCATTAACTCTGTGCCATTCATTTTGCCAATGTCATGACCCTCAAAAAGGACTTGACCAGACTGCGCTGTAAATTGACCGCCAATCAGTCTCAGAATTGTGGTCTTGCCACAACCAGAGCCACCCATCACCGCAACAACTTGGCCACGGCGGAACTCCATATTGAGCCCCGATAAAATTTGCCTCTCACCAGGAGCATAGGAAAAGTTGACGTTCTTAATTTGAACTACAACTTCGCCTTGGCCACCGCTAGAGGTTTTTTGCTTCACTTCCACCGAATTGGAGTGGCTACTGTTCATATCCTCGATATTATCGTGGCAGAACAGAAGACCCCATTAAATACTCGTCTACTGCTTGAGCAGCTTGACGACCTTCACGAATCGCCCAAACCACCAAGGATTGTCCGCGACGCATATCGCCAGCAGCAAAGACCTTTGGAACATTGGTTTGATAAGCATTTTGACCATCAACCGTAGCCTTTGCATTGCCGCGCGCATCTTTTTCAACACCAAATGCATTGAGAACCTGGGCTGCAGGTGATACAAAGCCCATTGCTAAAAATACTAAATCTGCCTTAATCTCAAATTCAGAATTTGGCATTTCTGTCATCTTGCCGTCTTTCCACTCCAAACGCACACAAATTAGTTTCTCTAATTTGCCATCTTTACCTTCAAAGCGCTTAGTCGCAACTGACCAATCGCGCTCACAACCTTCTTCATGCGATGAAGAGGTGCGCAACTTCGTTGGCCAGTAAGGCCATACCAAAGGCTTATTCTCAGTTTCTGGTGGCTGTGGCAACAATTCAAATTGAGTAATCTTGGCAGCACCATGACGATTGGAGGTACCGACACAATCAGATCCGGTATCGCCGCCGCCAATTACAACCACATGCTTACCAGCTGCAGAAATTTCGTTTTTGAAATCGCCTGCGTTTTCTTTGTTCTGAGGAATCAAGAATTCTAAAGCGTAATGAACGCCCTTCAACTCACGGCCAGGAACTGGCAGGTCACGCGGCTGTTCTGATCCACCACTAATCACAACAGCATCAAAATCTTTCATCAACTGATTAGGTGAAACAGTTTTAGTTGAATAATTTTTTACTTCAGCGCCAATCGCTTCTTTACCAATAAATACGCCAGTCTCAAACTTCACACCCTCAGCTTGCATTTGCTCAACGCGACGATCGATCAACCACTTTTCCATTTTGAAATCAGGAATGCCATAACGCAACAATCCACCAACACGATCGTTCTTTTCAAACACGGTAACGTCGTGACCAACACGCGCTAATTGCTGCGCAGTCGCCATACCAGCAGGTCCACCACCAACAACGGCAACTTTTTTACCAGTTTTAGTTTTGGATGGCTGTGGCTTAACCCAACCATTCTCCCAACCCTTATCAATAATGGCGTGCTCGATAGACTTAATACCTACCGCGTCACTATTAATTCCCAAAGTACATGCAGCTTCGCAAGGTGCCGGGCAGATACGGCCAGTGAACTCAGGGAAGTTATTGGTGGATTGCAAAACATCCAACGCATTCTTCCAGTCATCATGAAATACCAAGTCATTGAAATCAGGAATGATATTGTTTACCGGGCATCCGTTATTACAAAACGGAATGCCGCAATCCATACAGCGTGCGCCTTGTACTTTAGCCTCATCATCCGTTAATGCGGCAACGAACTCTTTGTAGTGATGGAGGCGTTTAACGGGAGCTTCGTAGGTTTCCTCTACGCGCTCAAACTCCATAAATCCAGTGACCTTACCCATATCGAATCCT
>NZ_NCJB01000268.1:0-3271 GCF_002282275.1 Polynucleobacter sp. 39-46-10
CGCAACCCGGCTAAATGCCTTTTTGCTGGAATTTGGGGATGGGCTTAACATATAACGATTAAACCATACGCATAAAATCCCTTCCACTATGGATGATCGCTCCCGCGCCTTACTGAAAACCCTCATCGAGCGCTATATCGAAGAGGGGCAGCCTATTGGCTCACGCACCCTATCTCGATTCTCGGGGCTGGATCTTTCTGCGGCCACGATTCGCAATGTGATGGCGGATTTAGAGGAGATGGGCTTAGTGACTAGCCCCCATACCTCGGCTGGTCGCATACCCACCCCAAGAGGTTATCGCCTCTTTGTAGATACGATGGTGACAGTTCGGCCCCTAGAGGAAATCGCCACTCGGGAGATGGAGAAAGGTCTTTTGCCAGATTCTCCACAGAGGGTACTGAACTCCGCTGCCCAAATTTTGTCTAATTTGACCCATTTTGCTGGGGTGGTGATGACGCCGAAGCGGGCTCAAGTCTTTAAACATATCGAGTTCTTACGGCTGGGTGAAGGCAAGATCCTGCTCATCATGGTGACCCCTGAGGGTGACGTCCAAAACCGTATCCTTCCAACCACCCAGGACTACACCCCTAGTCAGTTGGTAGAGGCGGGCAATTACATCAATACGCAGTTCGCAGGCAAGAGTTTTGCTGAGGTGCGTGCGCATCTGGCCTCCGATCTAGATAACCTGCGCAGCGATATCTCTGGCTTGATGGCCTTGGCGCTGCATAGTGGGGTTAGCGACTACGGCATGGGCCAGGGGGACATGTTGCTGTCAGGTGAGCGTCGCCTTCTCAATGTTGGCGATCTCAGTACCAATTTAGACAAGTTGCGTAAGATGTTTGACATGCTGGAGCAAAAGTCAGTACTGATGCAGTTGCTAGATGTATCTAGTCATGCTGATGGCATTCAGATCTTTATTGGGGGCGAAAGTGATTTGCTACCTTATGAAGATTTGGCTGTCATCAGTGCGCCATACAGTGTGGATGGTCAGATTGTTGGGACACTTGGAGTCATTGGCCCTACTCGCATGGCATACGATCGGGTGATTCCGATCGTCGACATCACCTCTAAGTTGTTATCGGGTGCATTGAGCTCCCCGATAGGATCGTGACAGTAATTTTTTTGTTTTCTTCTTAACTAAACGGATCTTCCTTGAATCAAAATCCCCACTTACGTCCTTCTAAGACAGCAGTGCTATTGCTGAACTTGGGTACTCCTTCCGCGCCAACTGCTAAAGCGGTGAGGGCTTATCTCAAAGAATTTCTATCCGATCCACGCGTTGTAGAAATTCCTCGCATTATTTGGTGGTGCATTTTGAATGGCATTATTTTGCCGATTCGTAGCGGTGCCTCAGCCAAGAAATACGCCTCCATTTGGTTGCCAAAATTAGGCTCTCCTTTGATGCATTACTCGCGCCTACAAGCAAAAGAGTTGGGCGAGAAATTTGCCAATCATGGTGAAGTGGTATTAGTAGATTTAGCCATGCGCTATGGTGAGCCTTCTACACAGCAAGCCTTAGAAGCCTTGCAGGCACAGGGTATGGAGCGCCTCTTGTTGTTACCCCTATATCCACAGTACTCAGCCACAACCACTGCATCCAGTTTTGATGAAGTGTTTCGTGTTCTTGGAACTTGGCGCAATCAACCTGAGCTGCGTTTGGTAAAGCACTATCACGATAATCCTGCTTACATTAGCGCGCTGCGCGACCAAGTATTAAGCGCATGGGATAAAGATGGGCGACCAGATTTTGCTGCTGGTGATCGTCTTGTGATGTCTTTCCACGGCTTGCCAAAGCGCAATTTAATGAAGGGTGACCCTTACCATTGCGAGTGCTTAAAAACTGGTCGCTTACTTGGCGAATCTCTAGGTCTAGAGCCTGGTCAATATCTCGTTACTTTCCAATCCCGCTTTGGTAAAGCTGAGTGGCTCAAGCCGTACACTGCTCCGATGATTGAGGAGCTTGGCAAAAAGGGTTGCAAGCGAGTGGATATTTTTTGCCCCGGTTTTCCGGCGGATTGCTTGGAAACTCTAGAGGAGATTGCCATGGAGGCGCGCGAGATCTTCTTGGAGCATGGCGGTAAAGATTACCGCTATATTCCTTGTCTCAATAGCAATCCAAAATGGATTGATGCGATGTACGACATTGCCCAGCAGCATTTATCTGGCTGGAGTCTGGGTGTCGAATCTGATGCGGTGTTGAAGGAACGTGATCGACTGGCTGAGTTGGCTAAAGCCAGAATTGCTTAAATGCCGTCACACTTGAAATTACCTGAATCAGCCCCATATCATTGAGAAGTAGCCATTCTGATAGAAAAGTGAATTTGTACCCATGACCCAAGAAAATCAAAATCCATCCCCTGAGCAAGAAAATATTGAGCCGCTTGCTCAAGCGGAGGGTGGCGCTGATACGGCGCCTGCATCTGATGAAGTGAAGACTCCAGAGCAAGAGATTGCCGAGTTAAATCAAAAGCTAACGGAGATGCAAGATAACTATCTTCGAGCCAAGGCTGAAGGTGAGAATATTCGTCGTCGGGCTGCTGAAGATGTCTCTAAGGCACATAAGTTTGCGATTGAGAGTTTTGCCGAGCATCTCGTGCCGGTTACCGATAGTCTCTATGCCGCCTTGAATGCAGAGGCAGTAGATGCCAAAGCTTTTAAAGAGGGCTTGGAAATCACCCTAAAACAGCTACTTTCCGCCTTTGAAAAGGGGCGCATGACGGAGATTAATCCTGCTGTAGGTGACAAGTTTGATCCGCACCATCACCAGGCAATTGCTTCAGTGCCATCTGATCAAGAGGCCAATACTGTGGTTTCAGTGCTTCAGAGAGGGTATTCCATTGCTGATCGTATTCTGCGCCCAGCCCTGGTAACCGTGAGCGCACCCAAATAAGCCTTTAAAACCCCTAAATTGGGGGTTTATGATGAAAAAGGACATAAAAAAGGCAGATTTCTGCCTTTTTTGCATTTTGAGCCCTTGAATTCCCTCTTTTCAACCCCATTTATTGAATATCGAATTATTCGCAACATTACGAAATTACACACAACTTAATTTTTTGGAGCCATTATGGGAAAGATTATCGGAATTGACTTGGGAACCACGAACTCGTGCGTTTCAGTTGTAGAAAACAATGCACCTAAAGTTGTCGAGAACGCCGAAGGCGCCCGCACAACCCCATCCATCATTGCTTACGTTGAAGACGGTGAAGTGTTGGTTGGCGCGCCTGCAAAACGCCAATCAGTTACCAATCCTAAAAACACCATCTATGCAGTG
>NZ_NCJB01000269.1:0-3251 GCF_002282275.1 Polynucleobacter sp. 39-46-10
GAAACCTGGCATTCACCCCGAATATCGTGAAATCGTCTTTGTAGACGTTTCTAATAACTTCAGCTTCAAGACTCGCTCCACTATGTCTACTAAAGAGACAATCAAGTGGGAAGATGGCAATGAGTATCCATTGGCCAAGATCGAGACTTCATCTGAGTCACACCCTTTCTACACTGGCACCCAGAAGATTATGGATACTGCCGGTCGTGTTGAGAAATTCCGTCAGAAATTCGGTACTAAAGCTGTTGCTAAAGCAACTGGCGATGGCGCTGCTAAAACAGCTGAGAAAAAAGCTGCCGCTGCAGAAGCTAAAGCTGCTGAAAAGCCAGCTAAGAAGAAGTAATAGACTTACTCTACAAAGGGGTTGGGGTTTGGATATTCAGTATTCACCCTCCCCTGCGAGATAATCAAGGCAGCGTTTGCTGCCTTTTTTATTGCTAGTTTTCTATGGTCAAACTCACTGCCGCTGCTACCACCTCCATTCCACGCATCATTATTTTTGCGTTGACTTTGGTCTATGGTTTTGCCGGTCTTTTTGCACGCGATCCCTGGAAGAATGAAGACGCCATCGGATTTGGTGGCATGTGGACTTTGCAAAGTGGCAAAGCACTCGATTGGATTGTTCCGCATCTTGCAGGACGCGATGTTTCTCTGGGCGCACCCTTTCCTTACTGGCTAGGTGCCACCCTCATGGATCTCTTTGGTCCCTGGATTGGAATGGCCAATGCTGCACGTCTCTATGCAGCAATCTGCTTCTTCGCTGCTGCTCTCGCTATTTGGTATGCGACTTACCTATTAGGTCGCCGTCAAGAAGTTCAGCCCATGGTCTTAGCAGTGGGTGGTCAGCCTGGTCGTAAAAACTATGGAATGACTTTAGCTGATGGTGCGCTATTGATATTCTTGGCTTGCGTCGGTCTTGCACAACGTGCACATGAGACCACACCAATGATGGCCCAACTGATGGGCATCAGCATTGTCTTATATGGCACAGTGCGTGGTTTAGATAAGCCTTGGCAAGGTGGCTTATGGACTGGTCTTGGCATTGCGATTGTTGTACTCTCTAGTAATCTCACGCTTAGCTTAATTGTTGTCAGCTCCACCATCATTGCGGTGATTGCGAGTAATGCGAAATTACGCTTTCGTTGGACTTTAACTAGTACAGTTTTAGGCTTGATTGGTTTTGCGATTTGGCCCGCGCTTTGGTACCTAGGTAACATCACTCCAGAGTGGCGTCATATCGCTGAAGAGGGCTGGCGCAATATGCCAGAGATGCGCGCAACGCCTTCCATTGAATCCCTCGGATTTTTGAGTGTTAACTTCTGGGCTTACGCTTGGCCAGTTTGGCCGCTAGCGATCATCTCTCTTGCCCACTGGGGTCGAGTCAAAGAGGCAGGCCAATGGCGTGCGCCGCATCTGTGCATTCCGCTAAGTGTATTTATTGGTTGCTTGATTTATGTTCTCTTCCGCCTTGAGGCGAATGAACATGATCTCATCATTTTGATTCCGAGCCTGTCGATCATTGCTGCATTTAGCTTACCAATACTCAAGCGTAACCTCATTAGCTTTATCGATTGGTTTGCGATGTTTAGCTTCACCATGATCGCTTTGGCCATTTGGATTATTTGGCTTGCAAAAGTGACTGGCTTCCCTAAATCGACAGCTGCCAATTTAGCAAGACTCCTGCCAGGCTTTCAGGCGCAGTTTGATTACTTTGGTTTTGTGATTGCCCTGATTATTACTGGTGTGTGGTTAGCGATTGTGCGCTGGAGAACATCGCGCGCTCCAAAAGAAATCTGGCGCTGCCTGATTATCTCTGCGTCTGGAACCACCTTGATGTGGGTCTTATTGATGACGCTTTGGTTGCCAACAATTAACTATGCCAAGACCTATCGCGATGTATCTGATCGTCTGGTGCAAATGATTGCCAACACACCAGGGTGTATCGATACAAGTAATCTAGGTCCCGCACAGTTAGCTTCGTTTAATTACTTCACCAAACTACCACTACGAGATGACCCTAGCTGCAATCTGATGCTGACTCATAGCTCTTCAGAGGCTAAGGCTTACGCTAGCCTCAACAAAAAGAAAATAGAATTACTTTGGGAAGATCGCCGCGCATCTGACCGAGATGAGCGCCTGCGCCTCTATCAAATTACCCCTGCTGGTAAAGAATAAAACGTGCTGCACTTTAAATTATCGCGTTTGCGCGAGGATATTCCCTCTCTACTAAAACTCGCTGGTCCCCTACTGATTGGTCAGCTTGCAGTCATTACCTTTGGTGTTTTAGATACCGCTATGACTGCACGCTACTCCGCTGATGACTTGGCTGCCTTGGCAATGGCCTCCGCCATCTTTATCAGCATCTATGTTGGCCTAACTGGCGTCATCTCTGCCCTCGCCCCAATTGCTGGACAACTCTTTGGTGCAAAGCGTTATGGAGAGATTGGTGAAGAAGTGCGTCAAGCCACTTGGCTAGCAGTAGGTCTGACTGTATTGGGTGGCGCCATTCTGCTCAATGCCGATCTTCTTCTGCAAATCTCCCAAGTCACACCAGATATTGAAGGCAAGGCGAAGTTGTACCTCAATATTCTTGCTATTGGCTTACCAGCAAGCATGGCAATGCGGGTTCTCATGGCACTACACAATGCCGTCTCCAGGCCAGCAGTCATTACCGTGGTGCAACTGATTGGCTTAGGCTTAAAGCTCCCGCTCAATCTCCTATTTATTTATGGTGGACTGGGCATTGAAGGTATGGGTGGCCCAGGTTGCGCAGTTGCTACCGTCATCATCAATTGGTTCTGGCTCATCATCACCCTGGGCTTTGTTCTCTTTGATGGCTTTTACAGACCATTTAAGATCTTTGCACGCTTTAGCTGGCCCGACTGGCATCGCATCTGGACGCTCTTGAAATTGGGTGCGCCTATTGGCTTTAGCTATTTGATTGAAGTAACCTCATTTACTTTCATGTCACTCTTTATTGCGCGGCTAGGCACTACTGCTTTAGCTGGCCACCAAATTGTGGCCAATATGGGAACCGTAATCTATATGGTGCCACTATCTCTGTCGATTGCGACAATGACCCTGGTCTCTCAATCGATTGGCGCAGACAAACAAGAACGTGCTGAGGAAATTGGATGGTCCTCAGTATTCTTCACAACCACTTTGTGTGTTGTGATTGGTATCGCAGTCTGGATTTTTAGAGTGCAGCTTTTGGAGTTATATGACCCACCAGAAGAAGTGAAATTATTCTC
>NZ_NCJB01000270.1:0-3233 GCF_002282275.1 Polynucleobacter sp. 39-46-10
GATGAGTTTGAGCATCCACATCGGGATTTACGCGTAAAGAAATTGGGGCGCGGCAATTCAGCTTAGTCGCAACACGATTAATTTGGTGGAGCTCTGCAATCGATTCCACATTGATGCATTTAACACCAGCCTCTAATGCCTGTGCAATTTCGGAGGCAGATTTGCCAACACCTGCAAATACCAAACTCTTTGGATCTGCGCCTACTGCAAGGGCACGAGCTAACTCACCGCCACTCACTAGGTCAAATCCAGAGCCTAATTTTTTAAAGCAATCAATCACTGCAAGATTGCTATTAGCCTTCATTGCATAGTGGACACGGGCACGTCTTTTGCCAGAGGAATCTAGGCACGCTTTGTCATAGGCTTGATACGCTTGAGTTAAGGCCTTCTTGCTATAGATATACAGGGGTGTGCCGAACTCTTTTGCCAAATCTGACAAAGGAATTTCTTCTGCATACCAAGTGCCACTGCGTTCTGTAAATCCAGCTAAGTCGGGGAGTGGAATCGCTTTACTTGTCATTGCTTGGCCGATGATGTGTTAGTGGCAGCAGGGCTTTGGGGTGGATAGAGCTTACCTTTGGGCTCTGGTTCAGAGGGAGGGCTAGGTGCCGGTGGCACATTTGGCAAATATAAAGGCCCTCTAACCCCACATCCAACAAGGGATATTAGAAGGCTAATGCCGAGAGTTCTTTTAAGAATCGCTATCATGAATGTCTCTAAAACGAATGATTGAATATAGCATGCAGGACTCTAATATGAAGCCGGGTAATTTGACTGTAGAAACCATTGACGATAAGCAGTTCCATCAGTTGGGCAGTAATTTGTTGCAGTCAATTGAAGCGGCTTTAGAGGCCGCAGATGATGAATTGGACCTCGATCTCGATGTTGAGCGCCAAGGCGGAAATGTCATCAATATTCGATTTAGGGATCGCAGTGTGATTGTGGTTAATACCCAACCCCCTCTACATGAAATTTGGGTAGCGGCTAAATCTGGCGGTTATCACTATCGCTGGGCTGGTTCTGTGGCTTCACCGCGGTGGTTGGATACCAAAACTGGGCGCGAGCTATTGAGTGACTTATCAGAGTTTGCTAGCGCTCAAGCTGGTCAGGCGATCACTATTGGACTTCTCCGGAAATAAGCGGCGATAGCCCGGGAAATTAAACCGCCCCAGTTGCTGTGAGTGTCTCGATAACTTGAGTATCGGGAACGCTCTTAATTTGAGCTTTGCCAATCTTTTCTAAGACAACGTATCGAATCTGACCGCCCTCAGTCTTTTTATCTACTTGCATTAATTCCATATAACGTTGCGCACCAAACTTCGGAGGCGCAATCGGTAGATTCATAGACTGAATAATGCGAGTAAGGCGATTGACCTCATCTTGAGTGATGAAGTTCAGGCGTCGTGAGAGGTCCGCTCCCATGACCATGCCACAGCCAACGGCTTCACCATGTAACCACTCGCCATAACCCATGCCGGCCTCAATCGCATGACCAAAGGTGTGTCCAAAATTGAGAGTAGCGCGAATGCCACCTTCTCTCTCATCCGCTGAAACAACCGCGGATTTAATTTCACAAGAACGTAACACTGCATGTGCCATTGCCGCGGTATCACATGCCAATAAAGATTTTGCATTTGATTCAATCCAGCTTAAGAACTCCGCATCCGCAATAGCGCCATGCTTGACTACTTCAGCTAGGCCCGCAGATAGCTCGCGGGCAGGTAATGTCTTCAATGTATTGAGGTCGGCAATGACTGCTGCAGGCTGGTGAAACGCCCCAATCATATTTTTCCCAAGTGGATGGTTAATGCCTGTCTTGCCGCCGACAGAGGAGTCGACCTGAGCTAGTAAGGTTGTTGGCACTTGAATGAAGCGGATACCGCGCATAAAGCTAGCAGCAGCAAAGCCAGTCATATCACCAATGACGCCGCCACCTAAAGCAACCAACATGGTTTGACGATCAGCGCCAAACTTCAGAAGGTCATCAAAAATTAACTGAAGATTTTTCCAGTCCTTATAAGACTCTCCATCAGGCAAGACAATGGTCCTGACTGACTTGCCGAGTTTCTCTAAGGTCTTGGTTAGACGCTCTGCATATAAAGGGGCTACCGTAGTATTGGTAACGATATAAATCGATGTCGCTTTTTCACAGGCGCTAAATAATTCTGGCTGATCAATTAAATCTGTACCAATATGAATGGGGTAGCTACGATTGCCTAGATCAACTTCTAATGTTTTCATGGATAAATTTATGCGGAGAGTTCGAGTTGCATGATAAGAGTGTTGACTAGTTGATTGACACTGGGCTTTCCAGTTTCAATGACATAGTCAGCGATTTCGCGATACAGGGGATCACGAATAGCGTATAGGTTTTCTAAAATCTTTTTTGCATCACCATTTTTAAGAAGTGGCCTACCTTCGCCACCTTTAGTCCGATGCCATAGCTCCATTGGATTAGCGTGCAAATAAATGACTGTTCCTCTTTCACTGAGGAATTGACGATTCTCTGGTAGTAGGACGGCACCACCGCCAGTTGCCAAGATGACATCATGTTCAGCTGTAATGTCTTTAATGGCCTGAGCCTCGCGTTTGCGAAAGCCATCTTCACCTTCCATTTCAAAAATGACGGGAATTTTGACTCCACAACGATCTTCAATCACATGGTCAGCATCTAAAAAGCGGCGACCCAATTTCTTGGCCAGCAATTTACCAACAGTCGACTTCCCGGCGCCCATAAGGCCAATTAGGAAGATATTGTTTGATGAAGAGTTCACCCCTCGATTTTATTAGTGTTTGTCGAGCACAGTGGGGGTTAAGAAGACTAATAGTTCGGTTTTATCTGCCAATTTAGATTTATGGCGAAATAAATGCCCAATCAAAGGAATATCTCCGAGAAGTGGAACCTTGACCTCGTCATCACGTTCGGTGGTTTGAAAGATGCCCCCAATGATGGCCGTGCCCCCATTTTCAACCGTGACCTCAGAACTGAGGTTTTTAGTGTCAATGGCATAACCCTGCTCGGTTTTCATGCCAATAGTGTCCTTATTAATACCGACCAGCATGGAGATCTTTCCGTCTGGATGAATTTTCGGCAAGACCTCTAGGCGTAAGTTCGCCTTACGAAACTGCAATTTGCTCCCACTTTGAGAACTCACTTGATATGGAAGCTCGGTTCCTTGCTCAATTGTGGCTTTAACTTGGTCGCCAGTCATGATGCGTGGGTTAGACAAAAT
>NZ_NCJB01000017.1:0-24620 GCF_002282275.1 Polynucleobacter sp. 39-46-10
GCTTTATATATATATTGATATATAGATTCAATATTTAAGTATTTGTGGTTATGGACATAGCCCCAGACAATATGGGTCTATGTACAAATATGACCATATTGACCAAGCCCTTGTAGATCAACGGGTTATCCAGTTTCGAGACCAGGTTGAGCGACGCCTGAACGGCACTTTAGCCGAAGAAGAATTTCGCCCTCTCCGTCTACAGAATGGCCTCTACCATCAGCGCCATGCCTATATGCTGCGTGTTGCTATTCCTTATGGATTATTGAGTGCTAAACAGCTTCGAACCCTAGCCTTCATTGCTGATAAATACGATCGTGGTTACGGACACTTCACAACCCGTCAAAACATTCAGTTGAACTGGGTAGAACTAGAGCAGACGCCGGACATCTTGGCAGAATTAGCCAAAGTAGAGATGCATGCCATTCAGACTTCAGGCAACTGTATTCGGAACATCACAAGTGATGCCTTTGCAGGTGTTGCTGCTGATGAATATATTGACCCAAGACCCATTTGCGAGTTACTCCGCCAATGGTCAACATTACATCCTGAGTTTGCTCATCTACCGCGCAAATTTAAGTTTGCAATTAATGGCGCTAAAGAAGATCGCACCGTATTACTTTGTCATGACGTGGGCATTGAGCTCCAGAAAAATCCCGACATCAACAATGGTGAGTTGACAGCAAACATCTATGCCGGCGGTGGCATGGGTCGTACACCTATACTGGGATCATTGATTAAGCAAGGGCTGCCTTGGCAACTTCTGCCAAGTTACCTGACCGCCCTATTACGCGTGTATAACCGCTTTGGCAGAAGAGATAATCTCTACAAAGCCCGCATCAAGATTTTAGTAAAGGCATTAGGCCCAGAAGAATTCGCACGCCAAGTAGAAGGTGAATGGGCGCAACTGCATAACGATGCTAAGCAGAGTAAAGATAACTTTACGCAAGCTGAGTGGGAGCGTGTCGCTAAGCACTTTACCAAGCCAAGCTACAAAACTCTTCCGGAATTAAGCAATGAACAATTACTGTCTCATGCTGAATCTAGATTAGATGCCAATGAGAGGATTGCCTTTACTCGCTGGCTAGAGCGCAACGTAAAGCCACATCAAGTTTCTGGCTATGCCTCAGTTATTCTGTCGCTTAAGCCGCATGGCACTGCCGCTCCTGGCGACGCCACTAGCGCGCAAATGAATGCCATTGCGGATTTAGCAGATCAATATAGTTTTGGTGAATTGCGTGTGACCCATGAACAAAACTTAGTTTTGGCTGATGTTGAACAAGCGGAGTTATTGAATCTTTGGCGCGCCGCTAAAAACTATAATTTAGTGCTACCTAATATTGGCTTGCTGACCGATATCATTGCCTGTCCTGGTGGCGACTTCTGCTCACTCGCTAACGCTAAATCACTACCAATTGCTAAAGCGATTCAGGAGCGATTTGATGATTTAGATTACCTATTTGATTTAGGTGATATCAGTTTAAATATTTCCGGATGCATTAACTCTTGTGGCCATCATCACGTTGGCAATATTGGCGTACTGGGTGTCGATAAAGATGGTGAAGAGTGCTACCAAATAACCCTGGGCGGAGAGCAAGGTAATAATGCCTCGATTGGTAAAGTAATTGGTCCTTCTTTCTACGCCAATGAAATCCCTGATGTCATGACTAGCATCATTAATACCTATGTCGAGCAACGTACAACTGATGAGCCATTTATTGAGACCTATCGTCGCCTTGGTGTAACACCCTTTAAAGAGGCCGCATACAAGAACGCATTCAATAAAAATGATAAATACTCTAAAGAATATAACAAGGTTGTAATTGCCTAATCCGGGAAAGATCATGAACAAGCACATCATTTATTTCCCTAAAGACGGAAACCCTACAGTAATCGCTAATGACTGGCAGGTCTGGGATGGCGAGCGTGATGAAGGCGGTATTCCTGACTTAGAGCATGGATTACATAAGGTATTGGTGCCCTTTCATTGGTGGATCACTCATCATAAGAACGCCGACATCAGCACACGCACAAATAAGCGTGAGATTGGCGTATGGTTTGCCGCCGATGATGACATCCTCAAACATGCTGACATCATTGAGGAAGGTAAAAAACTCTGGCCAGTTGTAGCTGCTCACTTTCCCATCTTCAGAGATGGCAGAAGTTTTAGCACTGCAGCCCTACTTAGAGATCGCTTTGAATGGCAGGGTGAATTGAGGGCAATCGGGGATGTATTGATTGATCAACTATTACAAGCTGCGCGAGTAGGCTTTGATGCTTTTGAACTACGCCCAGATCAAAACTTAGATATTGGACTCAAACAGTTTGATCTCTTTAGCGTGACGACACAAAACAGCTGGCGTGATCAACGCAGCACTCAAGAAGTCAACTAAGATAGATTCGGTATAGATAAATCATGGGCAATCTAAACAAACTCGGTAAAGTGTATTTAGTGGGCGCGGGTCCCGGGGCAGTTGATCTCATTACTGTGCGTGGCGCTAATCTGCTGGCAAAGGCAGATATTGTTTTTCATGATGCCTTGGTAGATCCAGCCATGCTGGAGTTCTGTCCTCAAGCCATTAAAGTACCAGTAGGTAAACGTTGCGGCAAGCTTTCTTCTGCGCAGCACTTTATTAACAAACGCCTCGTTGATGCCGCACAAAAATATCAAATCATCCTGCGCCTGAAAGGTGGCGATCCCATGATGTTTGGGCGCGCCGATGAAGAAATACAAGCGCTCAAACAAGCGGGCATAGAAGTAGAAGTAGTACCAGGTATCACTGCGGCATTAGCGGGTGCAGCAGCTATTCAGCAATCGCTGACATTGCGGGGGGTCTCTCGTAGCGTTGCTTTTGTTACATTGGCACAAGGCGCTGAGAATCTCAGCGATAACAGAGGTCAGCAGCCAATTCAAAATCCACAAGCTGATACCTTGGTGTATTACATGGGCCGCAAGGACGCAGCCAATATTGCGCAAGGATTAATACAAGAAAGCCCAGATAAGACAGCTGATACTCCGGTACATATTCTGGAAGCAGTCAGCACTCAGAATGAGCGTCACTGGTCTACCACCCTGGGAGAGCTAGCCAAGGGCAAAGCGAATGATTGGTTTGATAGTACCTCGCCTGCACTGATTATGGTGGGCGAAGCCTTAAGAGAAAAACAAACCATCAATCAAACTACAGACTTACAGAGCTCTAGCGCTAAATTCGATGATGGCTTGCAAGACGGCCTCATCTTCACCGACAGCAGGCGTAGCGCTTAATTTCATTGCCGGGAATTTATCCTGACAAGCGGATAGCAGGACGGGGAAATCATTGCGTAAATGACCACCTTGCCCAAAAAAGACTGGCACTATCACGATCTCAGTAACGCCAGTACCCCCTAAGGAAGAGATTGCCTGCTCCAAATTCGGCTCCATCATCTCTAAAAAAGCTAGCTCCACCGCAGTATCTGGGTACTGCACCTTCCATAGTAGTGCCAAGCGATCAAATGGTTCACGCCAACGAACATCGCGAGCGCCATGTCCAAATAAAATTATTGCCTTCATATCAATCTTTATAAATGTTGAGCAAGCTTGCTAAATGAGCCATATAAATTATCTTAAAATAGGCCCACTCCTCTCGCCCGTATAGAATTTATCTATATTAACGAGCATTTGCATTTTTCACCGTAAAGATTACTTTCATGGACTTCTTAGCCCCACTCCTGAATCAAACTTGGTTTATTGCTTTGATGGGGATCACGCTTATTAGCGCGGTTTTATCTGCCGTCCACCATGCTGAGGTTATCGCGCATAAAACTGGAGAGCCCTATGGAACATTAGTGCTGGCGATTAGCGTTACTATTATTGAAGTATCACTCATTATCACCATGATGTTAGCGGGCCACGAGGGCTCAGAATTTATTGCGCGTGATGCAGTCTTCGCCACAGTCATGATTGTTATAAATGGTGTAATTGGTTTATGTATTTTCATGGGTGGAATTAAGCACCATGAGATGTCCTTTCGTAACGAAGGTACCAACTCTGCATTGGCAGTCTTAACTGCCTTAGCGACCTTCATTTTGGTCATGCCAATGGTGACGGTAAGCACCCCGGGGCCTGATTTTACAAAGAGTCAGCTTGCATTTGCGGGCATTGCCTCTTTCGCCCTATACGGTGCCTTTATATTTTTCCAGACTGTTAGCCATCGCGATTATTACCTGCCAAAAGAAACGGCTATGAAAACCAATAGCGACGTTCATGCAGATAAGCCTAGTAATCTTAAAACTGTATCAAGTCTATTTTTACTTTTGATTTCTTTAGCAATAGTTGTTGGCCTAGCGGAGGGGCTCAATCCCGTAATAGAGGCCGGCGTTAAAGCGGCTGGAGCCCCAAAAACTGTGATTGGTATTGCGATTGCAATGCTCGTACTTTTACCTGAAGGCTATGCAGCCGTAAGAGCTGCGCGAGCTAATCGCTTGCAAAGCAGTCTGAATTTAGCATTGGGTTCCGCCCTTGCAAGTATTGGGCTAACTATTCCCACTGTCGCTGCATTTGCCATCTTGTTTGATTTACCACTCAGCCTAGGAATTAGCTCACTGAATATGACGCTGATGTATCTCTCCTTCTTTATTGGAGCACTGACCTTAGCAATCGGCAGGACTACCCTGCTTCAAGGAGTAGTCCATCTGATTATTTTCTTTGAGTATTTATTTTTGAGCTTAGTGCCTTAAGAGGGATATGAGATTCAAAATCCAATGCCTAGTTAAATTGCAATAAACCGACTAATTAACTAAGACTTCAGAAGATTAGTTTCTAGCTATAGATTGATCGTTTCTAAGAACCTCATAGTGCAAATGGGGTCCGGTAGAGCGGCCAGTAGAGCCTACCTTTGCGATCGCTTGCGCCTGCTTCACAAAGTCACCCGGTTTTACCAAAAGCTCTTGCGCATGCGCATAGCGAGTAACTACTGCATTTTTATGCTGCACATCAACTACGTAGCCATACTCTTCATCCCAGGCCGCACGAATGACGGTGCCGTCCGCAGTGGCCAGGATTGGTGTGCCATAAGCCGCAGGAAAGTCTGTTCCTTCATGCCAAGCTACCTTACCAGTAAAAGGGTCTGCTCGATAACCAAGGCCACTTGAAGCCTGCGGCATCAAGGACAAGGGGGATGCTGTCGGAATTGAATTTGCCACATCCCAGGTATGGGTAAGCGATTTTTGCATTTCTTGAACGCGTGTACTGAAGGCAATGGAATCCTGAACCGTACGATCCAAGCGTGCGCCATATTGCTCATCTTGATTGCCTAGATTAATCGTCACGTTAGAGGGTTTTAATGGGCCGCCCTGGGCATTACCAAAATCAGCATTACTCAGATTGACTGCGCTAACTTGACCATTGGAACGCATTAACTGAGTTCGCAATGCATCCAACTGATCCAGATTACGCTGAGCATCCTCTAGGCGGGCTTGCAGCTCCATCAACTTCGTCTCATAGTCATCTTCAGAGTTGGCAGAAAAACGTTTCTCTAAAAGCTCTTTCTTCTCCATTGCATGAAGCAGGTCTTTGGTTTCATTATTTACTGAACTGACCATCCAGTTAGCGCCACACAATAAGGCAAGAACAGTTGCTCCACCAAAAACCAGGTGACGTGCTGTCAATGTGATTTCTCTTACACGGCTATGTGGACCGGTCATGATTAGTATTTGCATTTGTTTACCTCACCCCTGAATTCATTTCCAATATTGGTTGCATCACTGCCATCACAATTCCTAAAACCATTAAGCCCATTAATAGAATTAATAAAGGCTCTAATAAACTGGTGAATATTTTTGTTTTTTGTTCAGACTCAAGCTCAGCATTTTCTGCGCCATATTTCAGCATCTCAGCCAACTTTCCGGAAGCTTCCCCAGAGCGTATCAGGTGAATCAAGATCGGTGAAAACACACCCTGGCTACCTAACGCCCTAGCCAAGCTTGTACCCTCACGCAGACGCCCCTCAGTTGAATCAATCGCTGCACGCAATACCGTGTTATTTAAAGTATCTCGCGCACTATGTAATGCGGTCAATATAGGTACATTAGCTGCGACCAGCATGGCCATCGTATTAGCAAAACGCGCGGTCTCAAAACCTAATAGCAGTGGACCAATCAAGGGGAAGTTGAGTAGTACGCGATCGACCTTGAGGCGAAACTCTGGATTGGCCAAAGCGCGCCGAGCATAAAAGACTGCGCCAACCATCGCGATGACTAGTAGCCAACCCCAATTCATCAAGAACTCTGAAAGTGCCAAGATGAAGCGAGTTGAAAATGGCAGCGCCTGCTTGGTATTCTGAAATACTCTCGCAATTTGGGGTACGACGTAAGTCATCAGGAATAACACGATCATGAAGGCAACGCCAGTCAACATGGCTGGATACGCTAGCGCGCCCAAAGCCTTATTCTTCAGAGCTTGTCGCTTCTCTAAAAACTCAGCCAATTGAGTCAAGACCTGACCCATCTTGCCTGACTGTTCTGCTGCACCCACTACCCCTTGATATAAAGGATCAAATGAAAGGGGTTGTGTGGCAATCGCTTTTGATAGTGGCAAACCCGCGCGTAACTCAGCGACTACTGCCTGCAGTACTGCTTTCACATGAGCTTGACTACTTTCTTCGGCAAGCACAGATAAAGTTTCATCAATTTGTACGCCTGATCTCACCAAAATTGCTACCTGCTTGGTAATTAATGTCAGATCAGCTCGGCTTAGAGGCTTGTTCTCTGAAAACCATTTGTTCCAGAACCGTTGCTTGCCCCACTCCGTTTCGAGTTCAATAGAAACCGGCACTAACTGTTTGGCCATCAGGGCCTGGCGTACTGCACGCACACTCTCACCATCGACGCTGCCACGCTCGCTCTTGCCAGCATAAGTCAGAGCTTCAAAGCGATAGCGTGCCATAGATTTTTAGTCCAATTCCACTGAACCGGTAACCCGGAGAATTTCTTCAGGCGTGGTCTTGCCTTGCGCAACCCAGCGCTTACCGTCATCAGCCAAAGTGCGCATGCCACCAAGCAGTGCCTGTTTACGAATATCACTTTCAGAAGCTTGTTGGTGTACGAGCTCACGAATCTTTTCATTGGTAGTCATGAGCTCATAAATACCAGCGCGCCCACTATATCCAGAGTCGCCGCACACAGCGCAGCCCTTACCGCCACAAGCAGCACAGGAGAGACGAATCAAGCGTTGTCCCAATACACCCAGTAAAGTCGAAGAGAGTAGGAAGGGTTCGATTCCCATATCGATCAAACGCGTTACTGCAGAAGGCGCATCGTTGGTATGCAAGGTAGCTAAGACCAAATGTCCAGTCAATGAAGCTTGTACTGCAATCTGCGCTGTCTCTAAGTCACGGATCTCACCAATCATCACAATGTCCGGATCCTGACGCAAGATCGCGCGTAGCGCTCTGGCAAAGTTCATATCAATACGAGAGTTCACCTGGGTCTGGCCGATACCGTCGAGGTTGTACTCAATCGGATCTTCCACCGTCATGATGTTGTTGATCTTGTTACGCAGGCGCAATAGAGCGCCATATAAAGTGGTGGTTTTACCGCTACCAGTTGGACCCGTTACCAACACAATCCCGTGCGGACGATGTATGAGTTGATCAAACTGAGTGAAGGTATCTTCAGCCATGCCTAGAGCACGCAAATCGAGGCGGTCATAGTTTTTTTCTAGTAAACGCAACACCACGCGCTCGCCATGCGAAGTGGGTAATGTAGAAACGCGCACATCGATGGCACGGCCACCCACACGAAGGGAGATGCGGCCATCTTGTGGCATACGCTTTTCTGCAATGTCCAAAGATGCCATGATTTTGATGCGAGATACCAGAGCAGCATGAAGATCACGTCGCATATCCACGATATCGCGTAAGTTACCGTCCACCCGAAACCGCACTAGTGATTTACGCTCAAATGCTTCCAAATGAATATCAGATGCACCATCTCGACTAGCCTGCTTCAGTAGACTATTGATCATGCGGATTACCGGAGCATCGTCATTCATCTCCAATAAATCCTCAGAGACCGGCATCTCCTGTAAGAGGCGAGAAAGATCCACTGCCTCCTCTACTTCATCCACCACCTGAGAGGCATTGAGATCGCCTTCAGCATAGGCAGCATTGAGCGCTTCCAATACCTGCTCACTGGTTTGCTCGACTCGATGAATTGGCCCCACGAGACGGCAAACTTCCTGCACAACCGATAGATCGGTATTAGCACTATGAATTAATGTCGGTACCCCTTCTGGATCCTCGCTCTTTTTTAAGAGGATCTCATTCGCCTTTGCATAAGCAAAGGGGATGCGAGGAAGTCGCGACATTATTGAATCGTGATTGGAATCGGCGCTACTAAATCTGGCGCATTAGAAGGGCGCACTGGAATTGGCTTAGTCAATCCAGAAGACGGTAGGTTATTAGGTGTCGGATCTACCGGCTTGCCCGGTGGTATCAGTGGTGACTCTAAATCAGAGATCTGCGATAAGTCTTCTTTAGGCAAGAGCATAGGAGCCTGCTTAAATTGATCTTCTGTTTTTTGCACTAAGTTCAAGCGATTCGTAGTGATATCTGCTGTTTGATCCTTATCACGCAAGATGTAAGGACGAATAAATACCAACAGATTGGTTTTGGTGCGGGTCTTGGCATCCGAGCGGAAGAGCGCGCCAATCCAGGGAATATCTTTTAAGAATGGAATACCGCTTGAGCCATCGTTATATTTATCTTCGATCAGGCCGCCCAAGACAATAATCTGACCATCATCGACCAAGACATTGGATTCGATATTGCGCTTATTCAAAATAATGCCGGAGGCAAAACTCTGGTTATAAATAGAGGAGACTTCCTGGTAAATCTGCATCTTCACAACGCCGTTATCGGATACTTGTGGGCGCACACGCAAAGTTAAACCGACGTCTTGACGGGTATAGGTCTGAAATGGAGTCACCGTACTGGTCGAGCCAGTTTGAGCATAAGAGCCCGTAATGATTGGTACGTTCTGACCCACCACAATACGAGCCTCTTCGTTATCCAAGGTAATGAGGTTTGGTGTCGACAGAATATTGGTGCCTTGCGTTGTTGCCAAAGCAGTTAACAAGGCAGACATTCCATAAGTGCCATTGAATTTGGTCAACATACCCAAGTTCAATCCAGGCGCCGGCGGAATAGGGACACCAGATGGATTACCAGGATTGAGAATATTGTTTACATTCGAGCCTAGGCCCAGAATATTTGATCCTGTTTGTCCCGCAGCATTCGTAAAGTTAGTGCCGCCAAAGCCCACGTTCTGATTGCCTGAACCGACTAGACCTTGCCACTGAATACCCAACTCCTCTGCATTGGTAGAGCTCACCTCAGCAATGAGGGATTCAATATAAACCTGTGTACGACGGCGATCTAATTGCTCAATGACATGGCGTAGATTGCGATACAAAGGCTCACTGGCAGTAATAATGATGGAGTTGGTTGCTGGCTCTGCCTGAATAATGCCGCCGGTTGTAGGATTACTGGAGCTGGTTAATGCTGAGGTTGCCGCACTAGAACCCATTGCACCTGGCGCAGTATTTTGTTGATTAGCCTGCGGCTGATTTAAGTTGGCAGCAGGATTAGCGGATCCCGGTTGGCCAGGAGCGCTACCCACTTGCGCAGATAAGCTTGCATCTGCTGCAACGATCGCACGCAAAGTGACCGCTAATTTAGTTGCTTCGGCATTTTTCAGCGGTACTACCCAAATGTTTCCGTTGTTTGCAGTTGGCACATCTAAGCGTGCAACCAATATCCGAATCTGCCGAATACGCTCAGCACTTGCACCGCGCACCAAAATCGAATTACTTCTGGGCTCAGCCAAAATCATCGTCTTCAGTGATGGATCAGCACCACCAGTGGTAGCGGTATCGAGCACCTTACTTAAAATCGTCGCCATATCGGTAGCGATCGCATATTGCAATTTAATACTTTGCACATCACTTGATGTCGGCGCATCAATCGATTCAATTAACTTCGAAATACGCTGGATATTGCTGGCGTAATCGGTGATCACAATCGTGTTGTTGCCAGGGTAGGCATTGATTGTATTGTTAGGCGACACCAAGGGGCGCAATACAGGCAATAGATTGTTGGCAGACTCAAAGTTGAGCCTAAAGACGCGCGTAATAATTTGATCACCGTCCTGCTTACCTTTGCCGGTCGTTACTGAATTACTAATCAACTTGGCATCCGCTGCAGCAACCACGCGGTATACACCACTCACATCAACCAATGCAAAACCAGAAGTACGCAATGCAGTTGAAAAAGCATCTAATGCTTTGGACTTGGTGAGAGGCTTATTGCTAATCAGGTTAATCGTGCCCTTCACTTTAGGGTCGACCAAAATAGTTTGGCCCGTTGCCTTTGCTAAGACGTTGGCTACGGATTCAATATCAGCGTTTGAGAATGACAAAGTCACACTACCTTCATCGGGCACTGCGATATTCGATTGCGGAGAATTGAATTGTGCGTATGCTAAGGGCAGGAGCATGCTTTCACCGGCGACGCAGACCACCACGAGCTGCACTAAACGCCTCTGAAAATTCTTTTGAAGATGACTCAACACTGTTTGCATACCTATTTTCTAAAGAACTTAAAACTTCAAGCGATACGCATCGCCTTCTTTTTTACCCAACAAAGACAATAAACCGATTAATGATTCTTGCGCTTCGGGAGAGGCGGAGGCCTCACCTGAAAAATACATTCCAGATTGCTTAGCCGCCCCACCCTGTCCCTTTAATAACAGTGGGCCACTTGTAGTGGACAAAGTCCAAGTCAGGCCGTCTGGAGCGATATTGGCGGCAATTTCATAACTACCCAATGGCTTTACAGGGCTAATGGGACTACTCAAGTTACTGATGATAATTCGAATTACACCCGAAGAATCCACTCCAGCACCCTCAGAGTCCCCCATGGTCGCCATATTCAGATCAGTCCAGCGGGCACCCAATCCACCCCGCGGTCGTAAAGTGCTCCACGGATTACCTAAACCCTCCAAAACATTGGCAGGAAGCTTAATTTCATTTGCCGCTATGGACACCTGGCCTAGGCGCCACCCAATCTGCTGCGCTTGCTCTAATGCCGCAAACTGAATTTCTGACTGGCAAGTCAATGAGACGAGCTTACAGGAGGTCTCCCAGTGGAAACGTTCGGTAACGGACATAGGCTCCCTGCATCCACCCTCAGAAGCATTGGGCTCTGAAAACGCTAGTGCGGCACTTCCCTGCCAAATCGTACCGATAGGCTGTTCCAGCATTACCCTGCAAGCAGTCTGGGATGCCAAGGCACCGCCAACCCAAGCAACTGGCATTTGACGAATCACGACCCAGGCACACGCCAATACCAGTACCACCCAGATCCATTTAGGTAGGCGCTGGCGTGTCAGATCTAATCGGAGCTTCATTGTCTTGCTCCCACACCAGGCTGAGAGCTAAATTGCAATAAGGTAGCGCTGACGTTAACCACCCCAGGACCAGCTGCAGAAACCACATTCATTTGTGTTGGATAGAGGCGCCAAGTACTGCGTAATTCGTCTAATACATCTAATACAACTGAGAACATTGCATCGCTGACCTGAATTTCCAGGCGCGGGGGGTTGTCGGTTGTCAATCGAAGCACGGCAGGCTTGAGGCCACGAGCAGTCAAAACACTTCTGACCTTTTGCAGCTCCATCTCATCTAGCGGTGTCACGGTAGACGCGATGGAAAGAGATGATGCAGGGTTAGCCTTAGAAAGCTTGATTAAGCTCTGAAGTTGCGACCACTGTGCAGGACGCATCATCAATTGAGATTCGATTTGAGCTTCATAGGGTGCCAGCACAAACCGATGCAGCAGCAATGCCATCACTAGACCTAATAGGACTAAAAATAGATAACGTTGACGCACTGCAAATGTCTTCAAGACACCCAGAATAGGATTCAGATCCCAGCGCTGTTTGGATTTCAGAAGGCCGCCAGTCATATCAGATGGAACAGAAATCTGCGAGAGTGTTTCCTTGAGGCCTTTTGCTTTTGCGCCTAAATTCTTCAGGTCATGCAAAGAGTAATCTTTAGTGCAAAGCTCCTTGAAGCGCTTGAGTGCGGCTAGCAACTTTTCTTGCAGAGTTTGTTGAGAGGATCGATTCATCAAGAACCCCCGCCTGAACCGACCGCATCCGATAAACCCGCATAGGGCTCTAAGCGATAGCGGTTCACTTCTAAAGACTTCACCATCAGGCCAAGCATTCTGGCTTGCTCAAGCACTTGAGCTGAGCTTTGCTTTACTGCACCGGGCTTGAATTCAAAATTCATGCCATAACCATCGTATTCAATAGACTGCAAGACATCTGCTCCAAAGCTGGCTTTTAATTGCTGCAGCTTGGCTGCCATCGAAGCAAAATCAGCATCTGTCACAGCACCTTGGCGACGTTGCTCGCGAGTCACCTGTTCAATAAATGCTCCCAGTACAGCACTTGCAGTAGGGTTGGGATTACTTTTGGTCAAATCAGCAACAGAGGCTGAAGTCAGCGATTGAGCAGCGAGCAATTCCATGCGCTTGGTCCAGCGCCAGTCATCAATTGCCAGCCAAGTTAAATGCAATCCAAATCCTAGGATCATCGTAGCAAGAGTGATAGTTAGCCATTGCCGAGGGCGGCGCCATAGGACGGGATCCGCCCAAGACATGGCCGATGCATCACCCTCTGCGCCTGCCGAAGCTTGGCGTCCCAGCATTCCAGAAATCTGCGCAAGATTAAAGAGACTCGATTTACCGCTCTGCTTTCTAAAGCTATTGGGTAATAAATTGAGGGCAAAGTTTGCTGATTTACTGCTAGCATTCACTTTAATAAATGCTTGTGCGCTGGGCGCCAACCAATCCCAAGCAATTTCTACTGCATGATCTGGCCCCAAGCTACTTGGCAACTGAACGCCTTGCTCCAGATTTTCCCGCTCAATCCAGCCCACCCCCAGTTGCTCACCAGTGCGCCTACTCAGAATGACATTACCGTCGTCTCGCATAAAGCTGGTTGATGGTGCCACCGAAGAGTCGCCACTGGCCACTAAATCCAAAACCAAACAGTCCGGAATTAAGCGCACTCGAGGACAAAGCAAGCCTTCTAACTGCTTAGTGAGCCAGGCATACCAAGCGCGATCAATCAGCGCTAAAGTTCTTTGTAAAGCGGGCTTGCCGGGTACCGGTGGAAAAGCCTGAACGGCAAGTGCCTCAGCACCACCTAATAAATATTCCTCCACTAAATTCGGAAGAATTTGCTGTAATTTTTTGGCGTTTGCGAGTGGTACTTTTGCTTCAATCAAACGTACATCAAGGGTGGGCATCAAGACTAGGGCTTGATCTGCATAGGGCATGGAGTCAGTAGTTCCAGTGCCGGTGCCGGTAACAACAACAGCGCCTTCAGCAAATTCACCATCCTCTACCAAGCACCACTCAAAACGCTCGGCACATGCCAAATCCTGCCAGTCGCTTGCGGAACTGGCAGTACTGCCATTCAATGGCTTAAGAGGTGCGCGTACGATTAATAAACTCATTCGATTGCTGTTTTGCCAGTGCGACTCCAAATGACCTGCGTTAAATTCCCACTAGGTAATGGAATTTGAGAGCGCTGGATTAAAGCAGAGCTCACAAATATACCCCTTCCGAGGTGAATTTCTGTGCGTCCCAGCCAAAATTGTGAGCGCACATCCACCAGGGTGGCATCGATGGTGACGCCTTGGGCAAGGCCCATCCTATTTAACAGCCCAGTCATTTCATCCAAACTCTTCATTGGGCTAGTGGAGCGCTGTTGGACAAAACTGGCTGCGGCAGACCTGCTAAGCCCAGAAAGTGCCGCCATAAGCACCTCAGGAGGAGCTGTATTAATGTTAACTGTTGTTAATACTGGCAAGATGGCTACAAAAGGTCTTATTTTCTCCAAAATCATTGGATTGTATGCAGGCAGACTTAACAGTCCATCTAGGTCATATAAAGGCATATCTGCCTGAAGGACACCCTGGGCTGTGAGCTGAGCTAAACCACGATCAAGCCCAACCGCTTCCAATAAGCGTCCGTACTCTTGAACCCCAGCGGCATTCACCCCCTTGAAATCCTTGTCCCATAAATTATTCAAATTGAACTGACTTTGCGCATCGGTCAGTTGTCCACGCAGGGTCACGGCAGCAATCTCATCCGGAACATCGGCATTCTTTAAAAAGTCAGCTACCTTACCGTCCGCTAATGGCAGCGCCCAGGTTTCGCCCAAGTGGTCATATTGTGTGCTGCGTTGATCCTCAACTAAGACCAAGCGTGCAAAGTCAATTGCAGCGCGTTGCAACCACCGCACCTGAACCAGATCACGTGCATTTTCAAGAGAGCGTATCTGAATTTGTTGACGCCACATTAGTCCAGCCAACATCACCGCAGCAACGCCCACCACAATTAAGGCGGTGACTGTTGCGGAGCCCTGTTCATTCTTAGAAGACGGTCGCATCATCACAATGCTCCCCCCATCAAACAAGACCGACTGATGGGCAATGCCTGATCTTTAATCCACCATTGCATCGTGACCCCCTGGGGGTCGGGATAGACGTTGCTAATTGGGGTATTGCCGGCAGTTGGACTGGCTATGCCTATGCCTATGCCTATACCGGCACCAGTTCCGCTAGCACTAATACCGTTTCCACCTGCACCACTAATCACCGAAGTCTGCACCTGAAAGGCTTGCCGCACAATCATCGGCACTTCAACACTGACCAATAATTCAGTAGAAATTAAATCAGGGTCCCGACTAATGCTAGCCCACAAAGTTCCAGCATCACTTCTGCGCAGCAATGGTCTACTGGTTAAACGCTGTAGGCCCGCAGGCGCCATGCCATAACCTACAATCATCCAAGCATCTTGGTTGTCGGCACGATAGCGTCGTACCCACCAAATATTTTTTGCACCAGCAGCTAGACTAGAAATGGCTGATGCGTTTCCAGCAGAAAACAAAGGTGCAATCTCATCGCGGCGCAAACTCTCTTGGCAATCGCGCTCGAACTGGTTGACCAGCTGAAAATAGCTAGCATCTAGATTGGCGCGGCGATCAATGGTCTCGCGCCCCCGAATCATGGCATCCATGCCACGCCATGCCATTAAACCCACTATTGCCATGATGACTAAAGCCACGATCATCTCGATCAGTGCAAAGCCCTGCTCTTGTGGATGATTATTGTTTTCCATCACCTATCTTGATTATTTCTGGATCTTCACTTCCCGACCATGACAATTCAAACCGCTCTGTTTTGCGAACATCCCCAACAAGGGCGGGCCTGAAGCAGGCGAGATTAGTCCCGCCAATCTTACGAACGCTAGGGTAAATAATTCCCAGGGAGCCATCCTCTAACAACTGGTCAGCTAGGAGTTGTGAGTCTTGGTAGCTGTGCGAATCTAAATACTGCTCCCGAGCATCCCAGCGCCTGATGTCATGAAACTCACAGGCAAAATCAGCTAGGTAAAGTTGATAAGTCACGCTATCGTGAAAGTAATTAATTTCTGCGTATTCAACTGTCTTATGAAATACCACTTCAGCTAAGGCGGTATTCAACTCAAAGGAGCAATACCAAGCCCCTCTATCTGGTCCATTGAATCGACTACCTTCTGGTCTTGGATAAGCGAAAGCAGCGTTGATCACTCGAAAATTGGGAATTCCAAAAACAAGCTCGTCAACTCCAATTCCCGGCAAGCGGTCAGATTCTGCTAGCAGTCTTTGATTCGTTGCATTGTCCAACTCAAAAAGATCCTTTAAGTGATCCTCATTGTCAGCAATGGGAGTTAAAACCGAATCTTCGTCCTCAGCAAACCTCGATGGAATGAGGCGGTGCAAATCATATTGCCGAAGTAAGGTTCTTGGAATGTCTGTCAGCATCAAATCCCACCGCGCCTTGCATCAAGCAATGCTCTAACGGATTGCATTGCCACAATGCCACCTGACTCCATCAATGCCAATGGAGAGGCGCCCTTAAATAGACGATGTTGATTTGGCATCTTCACCCAAGCGTCAGCCAATGTGTCGCCGTGCAAGATATGAAGCGCCTTATAAATACCAATCAGATAAGAAATACGCGTTAGTCGATCTACATCTAAAGTCTTGTTGGGATTTTTTTTGAGCTCATAAAAACTACTACTTGGAAGACCGCCGAGCAGTTCACGGGCATCTTCATCTTTAATTTGCCATTGGTTGACGATATTAAAAAAGGCCTTGGTAGCAGAAGAGGATAGGCGTGCTCTCTCTTCGACGGAATTGAGGTTAATCACTATCGCCGGCTCAAAGCGACTTTTGGGGTAGGTATATGTATAGGCTGAGTTCATGGCTAGGTTCATAGCTTGATTGATGAATTAATAAGATTACTTTATATATGGAGTAATATTAATCCATAATTGGATCTATGGATATCATCTCCACTTACCCCGCAATAATCCCGGCTTATTTTGAAGATGGCAACAGGGCATCACATCACCCTACCAGTTGGATTGGGAATAACGGTGGTGAGCCAGGCTAAGCGAGGACCACTAGCGATATCAGCACTACCTGGGCTAGCCAGATAGACGGTTACTTCAACCCTTCTAAAGCCGGGGTTGGGAGTATCTAGAACCTTACGCTGGCAAACAAAAATGTAAGTAGCTTGGGGACAGCTCACAGTGGTCGTACCCATTTCTGGCCACGCTCGATTCATGCGCAAACCCATCAACAGGTTATCGGCACTCCATAAGGCCATGGTTCGCTGTGAGATTGCCAGTTGCGTATCAGCGCCTTGAGCAATAGCGCGCATACCCGCCATCAGCGCAATACTTAATACCGCTAAACCCACTAAGACTTCAATGAGTGCAAATCCTTTTTGATTGCTACACAATGGACTCATGGGACTCATGGTGCAGTGCTCGCAATCCAACTAAAGCGTCCATTATTTTTACGCGACAAAATAGCCTGACGGTTTTCTTGTTTAATCGGAATTTGCATCGCTTGCGTAATCTGCTCACCACCCAATGTGATTTGCAAAGGAGCCATCTCTACCGGCTTATGCCAGGCTTGAGGGCGGTACACATCCGGCATTAAGCCACTCGTACTGGTGATGGGTATGCCTGCAGCGGAAGCAGAAGCAGAAACATTGGTGCCGGGCGAGAAAAATCGCCACCCAGCAGAATCAACCTGAGCCACAATGGGCATACCGGACATGGCACTTTCTTCTTGCGCCATATTGAGCGAGCCCACCAATTGATCAAGATTGTCTTGCCAGTAACGATTGTCATGATTGGGTATAGCTAAGACTGCTACACCCATCACGATGGCAAAAATAGCTAAGGCTACTAAGATTTCAATGAGAGTAAAGCCCGCTTCTCCAGCAGAATTTTTGGTCTTTACCAAAAACTTTCTAAAAAAGGTATTGGTGATGCTTACTGCCAATTGCCTAAGTCCGCATCACTTCCCGTACCGCCCGCTTTGCCATCCGCACCAAAGCTAAAGACATCAATCTCGCTCTTGGTACCAGGATTGGTGTATTGGTATGGATTGCCCCAAGGGTCCTTTGGTAAAGAATCTAAATATCCGCCGGCTTTCCAGTTCTGTGGCACAGGTTCTGAAGTCGGTTTTTCTACTAAGGCTTTAATTCCTTGCTCGGTAGTAGGATAGCGTCCTACATCCAAACGATAGAGTTTGAGAGACTGCACAATCGTGCCGACATCATGCTTTGCTGCAGTAGCTCGGGCTTCATCTGGGCGCCCCATGATCTTCGGAACGATCAAGGTAGCCAAGATACCGATAATAGCAATCACCACCATAATCTCAATCAGAGTAAAGCCAGCCTCTCCAGCACAAGAGGTTCTTGCCGGGCGCTGTAATTTGCTTTGCGCGAAGAGCGAGCGAAAACGCAAATTGAGCCATTGAGAAGGAGATTTTTGGCCTAGCCAGCGAGAAATAAACATAGCGCTTTCAATGATTTAAACTGAATTGGATTAATCCAAATTTTATAGGTATTTTGTTACTTTGAGCGAATTTCTCCAACGAATACAGGAACGGCTAAAAGCCAAGAGAAATGCCCACCAGCAGGCATCTGACTCATCGTCTATCAATACTCAACCGAGAAAAATTCACAGTGCGCTAACGCACATTAAGCAAGTATTTAATAGCAATCAAAATAGCAATCAAAGCAGTAAACATTCTGCAGGACATGGTCTTTCCTCCACCCTCAATCTCGCCTTTAAACCGACCACTCTGAGCAATGCATTAAGTTATGTATTGATGTTGCTTGCCGGCTTATGCCTCACTTACTGGCTTATGCAGATTGCGCAAATTCCGGCACCACCAAGTCAGCCGGCTACCGGCATCAATAAAGGTGTCACGCTATATACCAATCAAGATGGCGCAAATGCCTATGGACTCTTTGGCAGCAAGCCCCTAGTTACAGACAATATCTTTTTGCGCGGTGTAGTGGTGACTTCAAAAAACAAAGATGGAGCCTTAGATGGTTTTGCTATCTTCGAAATCGATGGAAAACCCACCAATGCCATTAGTGTTGGTGAATCCCTTGGCAAAGGCCTAAGCCTACAAAGCATTGGTGATGAATCTGCCACCCTACTCTACCAAGGGCAAAAGATGGAATTCAAACTCAGCAAGCCTGGCAAAGGGAAAGCCAAGTCAAGGTAAAGCAGAGCGAACATCCAGATGGTAACTGAGGTGCGGGGCTTTAGTGTCGTTTGAATACGCTTGAATACGCTGGTTTACTTCTGTGCAATGGTGATCGAATCCACGGAGCTCTTTGTCTACAAGCAAAATGTTCAGTGTTAAGAGGCGAGCAAGGCGAAATGCAGCAGTTGTCCCCATCAAAATCCTGGGCAACTATAAGGCCGCAAATAATGGCAAGAATCAATCCGAACTAAAAAACATTAATTATGGTTTTTAGCAAAATAAGGGAATATAGCTAGATCAGCCAATTTCAGGTGTTTTGAGCACTATTTTATAGAGAGAAAGTGTGCCAAAGGCTTAAAACTGGGGCCTAGGCAAGCCAAACTTTAGCATCTACTTTCCCCCTAAATACTTTTGGAATTTATAATCAAAGCATGACTGGTCTGTTAGCCGCCTTCTTTACCTCCTTTATCGTAACTTTGTTGATTATTCGTTATCAGCATTTACACAATCATCTTTCGGCTGACTCAGATCTGTCGGGCCCCCAAAAGTTTCACACTATTTCCGTACCCCGCATTGGGGGCATCAGCATTGCCGCTGGCATTTTTGCTGCAACTCTTTTTCGCCTCCAAACCAATGCGGGTACCAGCATTGAAACTACTCTCCTGGTTTGTGCAATCCCCACCTTTGCCATCGGCTTAACAGAGGATCTCACTAAAAAAGTAGGCATCAAAACTCGACTTCTCTTTACTGCTATTGCAGCAGCAATGGCTTGCATCTATTTAGACGCGCAAATTACCCGGCTAGATGTTCCTGGCGTAGATTACGTATTGGCATTGCCAGGAATTGGACTCATTTTTACCATCTTCGCCATTACCGGCCTGGCCAATGCTTACAACATCATTGATGGCTTTAATGGGCTCTCGAGCATGGTGGGAGTTATTACCTTGATGGGCCTCACTTATGTGAGCTATGTATTGGGTGATCCGCTGATGATGTACTTAAGCCTCATCATGGCAGGTGCCATTCTGGGATTTTTCTTGTGGAACTATCCACGAGGATTGATCTTTCTTGGGGATGGTGGCGCCTATCTTATTGGCTTTTGGATTGCAGTCATTACCGTCATGCTGGTAGCACGACATCCCAATGTTTCTCCTTGGTTTGCATTGCTAATTAATGCTTACCCAATTTTAGAGACGCTGTTTACCATCTACAGAAGAAAAATACATCAAGGGAAAAGTCCTGGCTTACCTGATGGCATTCACTTTCATACGCTGATTTTCAGGCGCATTCTGAACCCCGTATCCAGAGCCCATATGGGGGATATATTTACAGCCAATGCGAAGACATCACCCTATCTTTGGGTATTGACTGCCATGGCTATCGTACCGGCTATTTTGTGGTGGAACTCCACACCCATTTTGATTGCTTGCTCAATTCTCTTTACGACAAGTTATGTCTGGCTATACAAAAGGATTGTGACGTTCAAGAAGCCAAGCTGGATGCAACCATACTAATCAGAGTAGGTAGCAAACCGAATAGAAGGCAAAAAAGGGAAGAAGATAACCACCAAGAAACATGTTCTTACTTAAAGAATTTGAGAACACTCAAAATCTGCCACACAAAAATGAAGACAATAAATGTAGCGACCACAATAAGACTCAACTCAATCTTAAAGAGTCGTGATCTTTTGTGAATGTATTCAATTGAGAGCATCGTATCCTTTGGGTAGGCCAAAGATAAAGAGTAAGCAGCCAGCTAAAGAAAAGCTATCGGAGGGGCTATAAAAGATAGAAGGTAATTTCTGACGGAAGAATGTTAATACCCCATAGCGAGCCTATGCTTGAAGCTAATTGCAGTTACCGAGTTTTGAAACAAGTTTTTTTCAGGCGCCGCGGCCCTTTCCAGCTCCACCCGAAAGGGCGACATCCTTCTCTTGAGGGCCTTCAAATGTGATGGTTTCGGACCTGGAAATTGGCTCTCCACTATCTGCCTTTTGCGCCACTTTTCGTGCGCGCTCAAAAAATCCCTTAACTACACCAGTACGAATAATCACTTTCGTCATTTCAAACCTTTCGTTAATGCACTTACATTTTTCTCTGCGAGCTTATAGCCACGTCGATGTTCAAAAGCCTGATAACTCTGGGCCACTTTTGGATCGGCATACTGCGCCGAAGAATCTGCGCCTACATTGACTCCATCAAGGCCCGGCAGAATTGATATTGATTCCAACCAATGATCCCGAACAATCTTCTCCCCAATAAATGGGAGTAGATACTGATCCAAAGCGCCGGCATGCGGATCTTCAATCTCACGGGTCAACGCTTCTAAATACGCAGTCTTGTCAGTACCAACCCAATCAATGGACATGTTCGCACGAAAACATAACTCAGCATGAACAAGAAGCATGGCACGCCCATTCCCATCTAAAAATGGGTGGCCATACGCAAACATCCCCATAATAAATCCTGGTCTCACTGCCATTTGCTTTTTGTCCTGGGCAATTGAAAGCCCTTCCTCAATCGCGCGCTGACAATCTTTGGGGTGGCAAAAATACACCTCACCCTTGCTGATGGATCTATCCGGTAACACCATATTTCGATCTTCACCCGCCCACGGATAAAGGGCCGAGAAGAGGATGCGGTGAACCTCCAAAAAATTGGAGTACTCAATTCTTTTGCATTGTGCTAAAAAATCTAAAGCAGTGGGCAATTGAGCGCGGAATATTTCGTGCTCCGCAATTTTGATAATTTCTAAATCTTTCTCGCTAGCAGTATTGCGAAGATAACCACTCGAGGCATAATCGCCAAATGGATCAAACACGCTTGAGGTCTTTATGGTGCTTGATAACTAAAGCGAGCATATCTTTGGGTGTCATTTTTCCTAAGCGCGTCAGGGCAACTAATAAATCATCGGTGGAATCACTCCTCACCTCATCTCCGGCTAACTTCGTAACTGAACTCGCCCAACGATCTGCGTAGATTGGATTAAATCCAACGCCCTCACTTTTTGCCAAGTCTCTGACGTACAGAGCCGTTGGGGTCAAACGAGTGCGTTTCCTACGTTGTACAAATTGATCATGTGCATTCTTTACTCTTAAGGCGGCGCTTTCCAGCAAAGCTTCCTTGCCTAATTGGACTACCTTAGCGGGCTTGGCATAAACACCGCGATCCAGCTTTTCAATGAGGCCACCATCAACCAGAGAACGCAGTGCAGCAGAAACCTGGCTAGGGCTACCAAACGGCTTAGCATCCAGGCGCAACAAAAGCCCATCTCGACGCGGGCGAAGGGATTGCAAGATACGGCCTTTGATGTCCATCTGGTTATTATAATTTAGATATGAATATCTAGCAATATCAATTACTTAATGAATTTATATATGCCGGTTTATCGTCCAAAATTAACACCCAATACTGCTCATAGCAAGCCTAAGGCTTAATGCCAATTCTGATTTAGCAAGTCTTGAAGCATGGTTTTTCCAAGAGGAATATCCCCCATACATAAAGCAAAGAGGGCCTCTTGAAGCAAGGCTAGTCTGAAAGCAGGATCGCGCTCGATTCTTAAACAGACTGTTTCTTTAAATAATTTAGTTGATGGCATGTTTTGCTACGCTTTCTATCAAATTCTTGGGCGAATAAACACCATTCCACCTAATAAAAAAGCCCCTGATGGGGCTTTAACTTTATGCAGCCTTGGCTGCCTTTTCTTTTTTGGGAGAATTTTGATCATCCTTTGATTTTGATCTTGCTAAGCTTTGTTTTTCCAAAGCCTCAAGCGCCACCATCTTCAGTTCGCCATCGACAAACCGCTTCAATGCCTCCCGCATTAAAGGCTGATAGCCCATTTGGTATTTTCCGGCCAAAAGTTTGAACATATCAATCAACTCTTTATCCAAGCGAATGGAGATCATTTGCAAGCCAAGCGCATCATCAATTTCAGATGCTAATTTGCTTGGGGCCACCCTTACATGCTCTAGACTTTGTCCAAGCTCACCACTCTCCCATGCTTCGGGAGTATTTGCAATTTCCTTTGCAAGCTGTTTGGAGTTCATTTGCTTCCTCTTTTATGAAATAAATATACTATATAGTGTTTATTTAGAGTTATTGTATATACTCAATTCTACTTCATTGGGTGGATAAGCAGTTTTCAAGTAGACATGCCCATCTTTAAAAACACAAGCCACCTTCAACCTAACAGATTGGTGATTTTCAGATATGAACCAATAGGTTGGCGGGTTTGTTTTATTTTTCGTTCTGTCATCTTCGATGTATTTTGACTCGAAATGATTCAAAAAGCACTCCTCAACGTCAACCCTTCTAAGCTGATGCTTTTCCCAAATATGATCTAAAACTGACTGACTTGTTATTAAATTTTTCATTTGTAGCCCAATGAAGTTGTATATACAAATTATACATTATATTTGAAAATTGAGCAATACAAACCAGCAAAAAATAGGGTTAAACACTCACAATTAACCACCCGATATATGGCATTAGCAAGCGCAAGGCCACCACTACTCCACAGCCCACCCCTCTCCAAATGAGAATGAGTTTGTTTTGTAAAACTACGCTGGCGCACTTTCAATCATTCCCATATCCAGCATTTGCCGCTCACTACGCCAGGCTTCATGACGACGGTACTCTGCCAACAGTTTTGAGAATGAACGCCGTAAATCATCAAATGCCCTACTAGTGCCGGCGTTTTCCATAAAGGCCATGAGCCGACGATTACGCACTGCCTCATACTCCTTGAGGATCGCATCGCGGTGCGCACCTAACCACTGATTTTGACGCATATCTTTAATTGCAATCTCCAGCATCTCTTGAGTTGAGGTATTTTCACTAAGCCCCAAGTTAAAACTTCGTGGATAAACACTCAACAGTTGATAGCTGGGAGTCAACTCATAATCGGGATATTTCAGATTTAACAGCGTATCCAAGATAGGGATTGTTGTTGCTAACGCGCTAATCTCCTCATCGCTGAGCTGATACTCCTGAAATTCGATTGCATTTTGAAGTGCACCCTCTAGTTCTGCTAGATATTCATCAGTCAGTAAATGAACTATATGAACCATGCTTGCGACTTCATTGCGCCAAAGGTATTTAGTACCAACCGCCTCTTCCTCCTGTAAGGGTGCATTCAAAAGCTCAGTCAATACTTTATTCTCAATGCGCTCAAGTCTCATACGCTTCCACACCACGACTGCCATGTCCCGAACTAACTGACTTGCAACAATATCTTGTGGCCTAAAGTCATTGATAAAACGCTGATGATGCACCTCGAAATCAGCGAGGCTCTCGTTCGGGAGCACAATGTCGCGCGCATACACCCCGCTCTTTAATGCGTTTTGTGAAACGACCTTTTTACCTTTTTCAGTTCTGGGGCCGGTTGATTTGTTGATTGCCATATACACACCCAATATGAATGCTTAACGCAGTCATATCCTTGCCTAGTTTTTATTAATTACGCTAATGATGTCTTTCCAATAAAACTGAGCAATTAAGGCAACCAGATTGCTCTGGTTGCCAACCTAGTTACTTCTTAGGTTTTGCTTGCTTTACAACAGTCTGCTTATAGGTCGTGCCAGGATTTTTTTGTACAGTTTTTTGACTGACAAACTGACCTGTTACCGCACTTTTATTCACAGTCGTTGCAACTTTTTTGGTAGCCACAATGCGCTCCTTAAAAAGGGTTTTTCATTGCAAGACCCTTTACCAAATACTTTTGGTTTAGACTGGGCGTACCTTGTTAAGCTTGCTTAGTCTAGGGGGCGATGTTAGTTACAGCTAACATCGCTTTTTTCTTGCGCCTCCAGGCCCTAAATCCACAAAAAACACTACATCTAGTGAATTACCTGCCTGATAACGCTAATTGTAGGAAATTAAATTGAAATTGGTAAGACTTATTTATGAAAATAATAATTTTTTTAAATAAGTGTTATGCAGCCT
>NZ_NCJB01000271.1:0-3211 GCF_002282275.1 Polynucleobacter sp. 39-46-10
ATTATATTTATTCGACAGGAAAATATCTTGAACGCGCAATACACACCAATCATTAAAGAGTTTTTTGATCCAGAAACCTGGACTTATACCTATGTGGTTTATGAGGGTGAGGGCAGCCCTTGCGTCATCATTGATTCAGTCATGAACTATGACCCTAAATCAGGCAGAACCACCACTAAGTCTGCTGATGAAGTCATTGCCTTCGTGAAGGCGCACCAGCTCCAAGTTACTTGGATTTTGGAGACCCATGCCCATGCAGACCATTTAACCGCAGCCCCGTACCTGCAAAGTCACCTAGGTGGCAAATTGGTTATTGGTGATCACATCACTAATGTACAGAAAGTATTTCAAGGCGTCTTCAATTTAGATGAGCACTTTAAGGTGGATGGCACTCAGTTTGATCAATTGCTCAAAGAGGGTGAGTCACTCCCTTTTGGAAACCTCTCTTTAAAAGCCCTTTTTGTACCAGGCCACACCCCAGCTTGTATGGCTTATGAAATCGGTGATGCGATCTTTGTAGGTGACACCTTATTTATGCCGGATGTCGGCACAGCCCGTTGTGATTTCCCAGGCGGTGATGCGAAGACGCTTTATCGCTCGATTCAGAAGATCCTGTCCTACCCTGGCGAGACAAAGCTGTATATGTGCCATGACTATCCACCAAACAACAGACCTGCGACAGGTGTCACCACTGTCGCTGACGAGAAGGCCAATAATATCCATGTGCATGATGGCGTGACCGAAGAACAATTTGTGGCGATGCGCACTGCACGAGATAAAACCTTAGATATGCCAACATTAATATTACCTTCTATTCAGGTCAATATTCGAGCTGGTCATTTTCCTGAGGCAGATAGCAATGGGGTTGCTTATCTAAAAATTCCATTGAATGCACTCTGATTGGAAAAAGACAATGAATATGCCTATCTCTAAAGCCGAATTAAAGAAGATGCAGTCATCTGCAGATGATGCTTGCAGGATGATGAAGGTCTTATCTAACCGCGATCGCATGATGCTCTTATGCGAAATCGGCCAAGCGGAAAAATGCGTTAGTGAGCTAGAGACTGCTCTAGATTTACATCAACCCACACTCTCACAGCAGCTTACGGTGTTGCGTAAAGAAAAGCTGGTGAAAACACGTAGAGAGGGTAAGCAAATTTACTACTCCCTATCAAGTCAGGTTGCTGTAGCAGTCATGAGTTTGCTCTACAAGCATTACTGTAAGAAGTAATTGCCAGGAATCATTTAATTACTTTTAAAGGGAGTGCAATATGAAATGTAACGTCGGCGGTATCGATCGTATCTTAAGAATCTCAGTGGGTATTGTGTTGGTTGCGCTTGTAGCCAACGGTATCGTAGGCTGGTGGGGCTGGCTTGGACTAATTCCTTTAGCTACTGGAATTTTCCGTTTCTGCCCAGCTTATCCATTATTGGGAATCAATTCTTGTGGAACTTCATCTGAAGCAGATTCTTGCTGTAAGTAAGTCTTCCTTAGTTTGATAAAGGCGCATTGAGAAATAACACTCAATGTGCCTTATTGCCATCTAGTACTCTCACTTCTTAGTGTAAATACCGTGCAGTAAAAAGATTGTAGAGAAGGCAACACCAATCATCCAGTGCGTTGTAATAACTGGATCTCGAATTTCTTCGGGGCCGTAGTAGAGCAGAGCCCCCGAAACTAATAAAGTAGTTAAAAAAGCCAATTGGCTTAAACCGCTCCACAACTTCCTCTTAGACTTCAGGCCTGCCTTCAGGTGGGCGGGCAAAATCGAACCCAGAGCCATCGTGGCCATGATTGCTGTAATGCCATGCCACGCTAATACTGAGTGGGCACCCAATATAGCGCGTTGAATATGCAATTCATGACCAAGTAAATAGACTGTGCCTGTAAGTGAGCAGCTCAGCATGGCAATGATTACAAAATGTCTTTGCCAGGTTGGCATTTTGCCAAGGCGACTGGTATTTTTCATGAGCTGAGGGTGTATGGAATTTTGATGGCTTGAGCAGAAAAATGACTCAAGCAGGGGTGTTGGGTATCCCCAGAAATACTCACCACCTTAGTCAAGGCATCTGCGTAGACACATTGATTTGCGATCACCGAGTAAGACTCTGAAAATTCAAGAAGCTCATCATTGAGGGGATTGACCAGATAGCTTTTGGCATCAGCATCGCGCTTTGAAAAGTAGAGACTGCTGGTTGCGATCGCACCCTTCCTGATGTTGCCAATGTGGATGAGTTCATGGGGATTCGCTGGATTACGAATGTGAATGTCTTGACTGCAATCGCCAAAAACTCGTAAATCCCCACCAGCATTAACGGATCCTGATTGGATGCCGCCAGCTAATAAGATCTCTACCGCCCTATCTACAGCATAGCCTTTCGCAATCCCCCCAAGATCAAGACAGAGTGGGACCGTGGAGTACACCAAGTTTGGCTCGAGAAATAGGACATCTTCAATGCCTCCAAATGCATGAGCACCCAAGCAGATATGCTTGGGAAGTAGGTCTGCCTCTACTAAGAGGTGCCCAATCCCGCAATTAAATAGGCCATTTGAGAGTTGAAAAACCTCTTTAGCAATAGAGATCACTTCAGCGGTCCAGGAGTGGATTTGAAGAGGTTCTAAATATGAGCTGGCATTTATTTGAGAAAGCTCACTCTCTGGATTGTGAAAGCCCATCAAGGATTGCACTTGCTCAATAGCTAGGAAAGCTTCGTTTAGCACTTTCGAATATTGCAACTCATCCTCAATTCTGATTTCTACGAAGGTGCCTAAAAGCGGCTTGCAGCGAATCATTTTGCTTTTGGAATTGAAGTCTGATTTTTTAAGGCGATGTCGTATAAGACTGCAACCCGCTTGACGCCATCAGTCAGATGCTTACAAGAAAGGGTGGCGCCGCCGATATTTTGAATATCTTTGTTCAGCTTAATAGGGTCTACTGCTGTTTTGCCTATGAACTGTTTACGCCACTGCTCTTCTGCTACTTCGTAGCCATAGGATTCAACGTACTCCAGAATCTCGATTCCAGTCACCGCTCCAGATGGGTTTAGTGCTACTGCATAGGTAATCATTTCATGTTTACCAACTACCTCATCTACGATGAACCAGCTCCCATCAGATGCTTTCCAAATTCGATCACCTTGAAAGGGGTGCCGAATACTTGAAGCAGCACGCATTTTGCCTTGTAATTCATCGGTGATGATGATGGGATTT
>NZ_NCJB01000272.1:0-3200 GCF_002282275.1 Polynucleobacter sp. 39-46-10
TCAATGGTTTTCTTAAAGCTGGGGTTGTGACGCGCTAAATCAATCATGGTGCGATCGACTAATTCAACTGCAGTGGGCCCGAGTTTGACGATATGCTGCGCGCTATCCATTGCTTTGAAGAAGCTTGCAAAATTCACCACTCCAAGCACTTTGTGTTGTGGCAAGGGTGCCAACTTCAACTCAAGTGATTTGAAATACGCCAAAGTGCCTTCACTGCCAACCAAGAGGTGCGCTAAATTCACGCTGCCATCTTGTGTATAGGGGCGCTCGCTTTGTGGATGAAAGACATCCAGGTTGTATCCGGCAACACGACGCAACACTTTAGGGAAGTGCGCTTCGATTTCGGGTTGAAGGCTATTCGCCAAACCTTTCACAAAGTCACCGAGTTGTTTTGCTGCGCCAGAGCTATTAGCGTAATTTCCAAAGCTAGCTACTTGCCCAGAGGCTAGCCAGGCATCAATCCCTAAAACGTTGTGCACCATGTTTCCATAGGCGATAGAGCGACTGCCGCAAGAGTTATTGCCTGCCATGCCGCCGATGGTTGCTTGGCCAGCAGTAGAGACGTCTACTGGGTACCAGAGCCCATGAGGCTTGAGTGCAGCATTGAGGTGATCCAAAACAATTCCAGGTTCAACAACTGCAGTTGCTTTTTCTGGATCCGCATGTAGAAGCTTGCGAAAATATTTTGTGTTGTCGATGACGAGTGCAGTACCGGTGGTTTGACCGCACTGACTGGTGCCGCCTCCGCGAGGCAAAACTGGGACGCCCAAATCAGCCGCAATCTGAATAGCTGTTGCAATATCCTCGGCGGTTTTGGGAACAAAGACAGCAACTGGCATGGCTTGATAAATTGAAGCATATGTTGCATAACGTCCGCGACTAGCCATATCGGTCATGACTTCACCAGAGGTTTCTTGCCTGAGGCGCTTAGCTAACTCTGCCTTGTTGGCAACAAATTCTGGAAGAGGAAAATCGAGTGGCTTGTTCATGCTGCAACTTTCTGTTTGGATTCTGAGTCAACTAATTGGATCACTACATCACGTTTATTCATCACGTGCTGCATCATGACTTTGCGCATGCGTGTGCTATCGCGAGCCTTTAATGCGTCTAACATTTCTTGATGCTCGCCCACTGCCTTCTCCCACTTCACGCCATCTTGGTTGGAGCGAAAGCGTAGTGCCTCAATACGGGCATTGACTTGGGTAAAGAGCTGGCTTAAGACAGGATTGTTTGCCGCTTGATTAATAGCCTGATGAATCTTGAGATTGAGTTGGTAGTAGCTCGAGAGATCCCTGCGAGCATACGAGGCCATCATTTCATATTGAAGTGCTTCCAGTTCAATGAGAGCTTGATTGCTAATGTTTTGTGCTGCTAGTTCTCCGGAGTAGCCCTCTAAGTTCGCAATCACATCAAAAGTATGAAGGATGTCATCCCGAGTGAGTTGCACTGCAATCGCTCCGCGGTTGGCAATTAGCTCTACCAGCCCATCCGCTGCCAAACGTCGAATTGCCTCGCGAATAGGGGTGCGTGACACATTGAGCTGTTCTGCTAATTCACGTTCATTCAACTTGCTACCCGGCGTAATGGCGCCCTCTACCAATAAAGCTCGCAGCTTTTGGAAGGTGACCTCGTGTAGGTTTTGGGTATTTGGGGGTGCAGTGAGCATCATATGAAATGCCTTAATTTTGTATACATATTTACTATAACCTATCAATAGCCTTAAATAATGCTATTAATTGCTTATTTTTTACTTATTTGGGAAATATTTTGCATACAAAATTGTAAATTACTAAAAAGTACCTTACACTGGCCAGCAAGATTAACAACAAAAACCAAGCGAGACTCAGCATGCTAAAACTAGATAACCACCTCTCAGGGCGTCATTTTTTACATATTCCTGGCCCAAGCCCAGTGCCATCCCGCATCCTGCGGGCAATCAGCTATCAAACGATTGATCACCGTGGACCTGAATTTGGTCAGTTTGGCCTCAAGGTTTTGGATGGCATTAAAAAGATCTTTAAAACTGAGCAACCAGTCATTGTTTACTCAGCCTCTGGAACGGGTTCATGGGAGGGGGCTTTGGTTAACGTCCTCAATCCTGGTGACAAGGTGCTGTTTTATGAAACCGGTCAGTTTGCTAATTTGTGGCGCGCTTTGGGTAAGCGTCTTGGTTTGGATGTTGAGGTGGTAACTAAGCCTGGTCAAGATACTTGGCGGTGGGGTGTTGATGCATCTGTCATTGAAGAGCGCTTACGCAAGGACACTGGTCATGAAATCAAGGCGGTTTGTGTAGTTCACAACGAAACCTCCACGGGCGTAACTTCGAACATTGCCGCAGTTCGCAAGGCAATTGATTCTCTCAAGCATCCAGCACTGCTGTTGGTTGATAGCGTTTCTGGTTTGGGTTCTGCAGACTACGAGCACGACAAATGGGGTGCCGACGTCACTGTATCGGGCTCACAAAAAGGATTAATGCTGCCTCCAGGCATTGGCTTTAATGCCTTGTCAGCACGCGCAATTGAAGTTAGTAAAACGAACAAGATGTCTAAGGCCTATTGGGCTTGGGATGAGATCTTGGAGTCCAATAAATCAGGCTACTGGCCAACTACGCCTAGTACCAATTTGATGTATGGCTTACATGAGGCTTTGGACATGATGATGGCTGAAGGCTTAGACAATATTTTTGCTCGCCACCAACGTCTTGCGGCTGCTTGCCGTGAAGCGGTGAATGCTTGGGGCTTAGAAATACAGTGCCAAGATAAAGATTGTTACTCGCCAGTACTCACTTGCATTGCTACACCAGAAGGTATGGATGCAGATGTATTACGTAAGCATGCTCTGGAGAAGTTCAATTTATCCCTGGGTACAGGCCTTGGAAAAATTAAAGGCAAGGCCTTCCGTATTGGCCATTTGGGTGATTGCAATGAGCTCAGTCTGATGGCTGCCCTCAGTGGAGTAGAGATGAGTTTGGGCGCGATGGGCTACAAGCCTAAGGCAAGCGGTGTTGTTGCTGCCCAAGAATTTCTAAAATAATCAGTAAGTTGGGTGTAAATGGGGTGTCAGCTGGTGAATCTTCCGGCCAACACCCCTTATAATTCAAGTACTTATATAGATAGTACTTTCATCAAATAAAACATATTCGAGACAGAAAGATTTCACATGTTGGCAACTAAACCATATTTAACCCAGGCTGATGTTCA
>NZ_NCJB01000018.1:0-51450 GCF_002282275.1 Polynucleobacter sp. 39-46-10
AGTAGTGCTCTTAGTAGTGCCCTGTAGTTGCTGAATGATTTCTGCTTTATTGCTGGGCATGATTTGAGCAAAGACTTCATCAATGCCGATCCTTTTTCCTACGCGGTTTGCAGCAGCTACATTATCGCCAGAGAGCATTACTGTACGAATCTGTAATGCATGCAATGCATCAACCGCTGATTTGGCATTGGGCTTGAGCTCATCTCCAAAAGCAATTACAGCAATTGGAGTTGGCGCTTGCGTACCTGAGCTACCTAAATTTATCAGAACGGAAACAGTCTGACCCTGCTCAAAACAGGTTTGCGCCTTTTGCAAAATGAGAGTGTATTGACTGCTAGCTTCCAGGGAGGCCACACTTTGCAGGCGAAGCGTTTGACCCATGAAAGGACCCGCGGAGGGCATGCCTTCAATTCCAATGCCCGGTAAGCCTTTATTCAATGAGGCAGCAATCGGCGTGACACTTTTTTCTTTGGATGCATCCAGGAGCGCTTTAGCCAAAGGATGCTCACTTCCTAATTGCAGGCCTGCAGCACTAGCGAGAATTTGATCAATATCTGTAGATGATTGATCAAAAGGAAGGAGGGCAAGCATACGTGGCTTACCAATGGTTAATGTGCCAGTCTTATCAAACGCAACGACATTGAGTTTATGGGCCAACTCCAATACTTGTGGATCTTTAATCAGAATGCCAAAGCGTGCGGCTATACCAGTGCCAGCCATGATTGCTGCTGGAGTGGCTAAGCCAAGTGCGCAGGGGCAAGCGATAACAAGAACCGAGACGGCGCGCAAGATTGCGATGGAGATGGACTCTAAGTAAAGCCAGTTGCCGATACCAGTAATGAGCGCAAGAATAATTACAGTAGGCACAAAGATTGCGCTCACCTGATCCACCAACTTTTGAATCGGCGCCTTTTGTGTTTGCGCCTCTTCTACTAAGTTAATGATTTGCGAAAGCACGCTTTCAACGCCAACTGCTTGAGCGTCCACTATCAGCACACCCTCACCATTTAATGCGCCACCAATTACTTTTGCCCCAATTAATTTTTTAATGGGCTCACTTTCACCGGTGAGCAGGGATTCATCAACGTGGCTAGCGCCCAACAAAATGACACCGTCAACCGGAATGCGCTCACCAGGAAGTATGAATACCCGATCCCCAGGTAGCACTTGATCCAAGGGTAAGTCGCGGTATTTGTCCTCATCTACACCCGCATTACTCTGAAGTTCAAGATCAGCGTTTAAAACTTTTGCATGTTCAGGCCAGAGTTTTTGTAAGGCGCGAATCGCTTCACTGGTTTGTTGCTTGGCGCGCGCTTCTAGCCATTTGCCTAATAAGACCATGCAAATAATGACCGCCGATCCTTCAAAGTAGAGTTCATGCGCATGGCTTGAGGTAAGCAAAATATAAAGGCTGAGCCCATAGGCAGCACTGGTGCCTAGGGCAACTAGTAAGTCCATATTGCCCGCACCAGCCATTAAGGATTTATAGCCTGCCACGTAGAAACGCCAGCCTAAAATGAACTGCACTGGTGTAGCTAGGGCGAGTTGCCACCAGCCTGATAAAGACCAGTGAACACCAAAAGGCATGAAGAACATCGGTAAGAAGAGTGGCGCAGAAAGCAGGAAGCTCAAGACGACACGACCCAAACCGTCAGCCGCCCAAAATGACTTGACTCTTTTTTGATCCAAATTACCCCGAACGGAGCTCTCTTTAGCCTCGTAACCTGTCTTTTTAACTAGCGCAATGATTTCTGCGAGGTTAGATGCGCCACGTTTTATCCGAACTCTAGCCTGTTCGGTGGCTAAGTTAACGCTAGCGGCTTCTATCCCAGGAATCTTATCCAAAGCCTTCTCTACGCGACTGACGCACGAGGCACAGGTCATTCCACCGATATCGAGGCTAAAAAACTCTGAATTGGTCTGTTTTTGGGGGTTCATGTAGAAGATAATCTACTGCAAGGTGAAAAAAAGCCACCAACAACCGCATTTTGACAGTTTTGAAGGAGTAGTTATGTTTACGCTCAAAGTTTCAGGGATGACTTGTGGTGGCTGCATCAATGCCGTTACCCGAGCTATTCAGGCTCAAGACTCTCAGGCTCAAGTTCAGGTGGACCTAGCAACCCAGTTGGTAAACCTGGAAACCAGGCTTTCCCCTGAGCTAGCAGCACAGCTGATCACAGATGCAGGATTTCCAGTATCTCAATAAGCCTAAAAAATCCGGCTTTAGCAATTTTTTGCAGGTGCGGTTAATCTACCTACTATTCCATTATTCGAAATACATCTCAATAGACCTTATTGAGGTTCCCTCGCGGGATTGTTTATCTTAGGAGAAGTCGGTGGCGCTTACTGTAGAGGCTGTGCAAACAGCATTAAAAGGCTTGGTTGACCCAAATACAAAAATTGATTTTGTGTCGGCAAAGAGAGTCAAAAACCTTCGTGTAGAGGGCGGAGATATCAGTCTAGACATTGTTCTGGGGTATCCAGCAAAAAGTCAGTTTGATGCTATTCGTAAATCGGTGATTGCTGTGCTCCGCGAATTGCCTGAAGTGAAAAATGTCAGCGTGAATATCGGTAGCCAAATCGTTGCGCATTCGGTTCAGCGCGGAGTCAAGCTATTGCCGAATGTAAAAAATATTATTGCGGTAGCCAGCGGTAAGGGTGGGGTAGGAAAGTCAACTACTGCAGTCAATCTTGCCTTAGCTTTGGCTGCCGAAGGAGCGCAAGTCGGCATGTTGGATGCAGACATTTACGGCCCAAGTCAACCGATGATGCTCGGCATTACAGGCAGACCCGAGTCCATTGAAGAAAACACGATGGAGCCGATGGAAGGTCACGGCCTTCAGGCAAGCTCAATTGGTTTCTTGATTGATGATGATGCACCGATGGTGTGGCGTGGCCCAATGGTCACCTCTGCTTTAGAGCAACTGCTTCGTCAGACTCGCTGGCGCGATCTGGATTACCTGATTGTGGATATGCCGCCGGGTACTGGCGATATTCAGTTGACGCTGGCTCAGAAGGTGCCTGTTACTGGCGCGGTCATTGTGACCACTCCTCAAGATATTGCTTTGCTTGACGCACGTAAGGGCCTCAAGATGTTTGAGAAGGTTGGCGTTCCGATTGTGGGCATCATTGAAAATATGAGTACCTATGTCTGCCCAAGTTGCGGCCATGAAGAGCATGTATTTGGTACAGGTGGTGGTCAGAAGATGTGTCAAGAATATGGCACAGACTTTTTGGGTTCCTTACCCCTGAATTTATCTATTCGTGAACAGGCTGATGCAGGGCGCCCAACAGTGGTGGCTGATCCTGATGGCGCAATCAGTGCAATCTATAAGACGATTGCAAGACAGGTTGCCATTAAAGTAGCAACGCTGTCAAAAGATATGAGTAGTAAATTTCCTAATATCGTGGTTCAGAACACCTGAGGCCTTATGCGTTTTGCAGTTCTCATGCGTAAGCAGTTTGTTGATAACCCCTGGATTTCCTATCGGTGGGTGCCTCAGGAGGTATTGCCAGATTTTGGGCAATTCAATAATGCATCTGCTGATGAGGGAAAAATTGTTGGCCAGTTTTTAGGTCGTGATGATCAAGGTGAGTCTTGGTTATTTACCGGGTATGAACTTAATCTTTTTCCGGACGAAGGTGAGGGATACTACCTCAACCTATCCGCAACCCAACCCTGCTGGTTTGTAATGTGGCGTCTAGAAGAAGACATTGAGCGCTATATTGATACTCAGTCTATCGAGTTAGCCAAATCGGAAGCAACCATTGCTGTCCCGCACCGCATTTGTGTAAGTTACAACGAAGCAGGGCGCTTATTGGATGGCGGTGAATCAGTGGACAACATCCCTCTATCGTCAGAGCACGCTTCTTGGTTGCAAGAGTATGTCAATGAGCATTACCGTCCTGAACCTAAGAAACGACATCGTCCTGAATCATTCAAAGGCGCCAATCGTGGGTTGGAGGATTAATGGCTGGCGGATTCCTGAATCGTTGGTCGCGCCTCAAGTCTGGAGAGCAGCTCGAGCCCGAGAAAAAACCAAGTGATCAACTTAAGCAAGAATTAGCATCCAGTTCAGAGGCAAACAAGCTCAATGCCGATGCTCAAGAAACTCCTCCATCGGCAACACTCGAGGACGTCGAGAAAATAGACCGCTTTGCCCCTGATTTTTCGGCTTTTATGAAGCCAGATGTAGATCCTGCGGTCCAGCAGGCGGCTATGAAGAAGATGTTTTCAGATCCTCACTTCAACATCATGGACGGCCTGGATATCTATATTGACGATTACTCCAAGCCAGATCCCATTCCTTTGGAAATGCTCAAGCGCATGGTGCAGTCAGACATGCTCAACATCTTCCGTAAAGATGATGAGGAGAATGGCCCGAGCACACAAACTTCTGCCAATCCAGTTTCTGGGCAGGAGGAACAGGCTTTACCCCTAGCTCCCCAGACTGATTTAACATCCACACCAACGCCTATTCAGGAAGTGGGGGATAAAGACCCCTTATCCGTGGATAAGAAAACCAGTTAAGAAGAAATCGATGAGTCAAAAATTAGTCTGTAATTGCAACGGAACCATGCCTTTGGATTCAAAGGCGCTGGGCGTCACCATTCATACCTCCTTATGCAGACAAGAAGTTAGCTCGGTCCTCAAAGCATTTGATGGTAGTGATTCGATTGTTATCGCGTGCACTCAAGAGCGCGCTTTATTTGGTGAGTTGGCCGAGCAATCTGAAAAACCCTTGGTGGCGCCTTTGCGCTTTGTAAATATTCGTGAGGTGGCTGGCTGGACTCAAGAAGCCAAATCTTCCATGCCGAAGATTGCTGCATTGCTTGCCTTGGCAGATATGCCAGAGGCAGATCCTGTTCCAGTAGTGAACTATGAAAGCCAAGGCCGCTTACTCATTGTTGGGCCTGGTGATCAAGCTTTGCCTTGGGCTGCAAAACTCAGCGACTCTCTTGATGTTTCTGTTTTATGTACTAAACCTGGCGCAATGCCTATCGCAAGAAACTTCCCGATCTATACAGGCAACATCACCAAGCTCGAGGGTTATCTCGGTAATTTCACCGTGGAGTGGGACCTGCAAAACCCAATCGATCCGGAGATGTGTACACGCTGTGGAGCTTGCGTTGAGGTATGTCCTGAGGGCGCGATTGATGAATCGTTTCAGATTGATTTAGATAAATGTAAATCCCATCGCGCCTGTATCACGGCATGTGCTGGTATTGGTGCGATTAACTTTGATCGCGTAGAGCGTCAGCGTAGTTCTGAGTTTGATTTGATTATGGATCTGCGCACTGATCCGCAGATGCGCATGAGCCAAACACCGCAAGGTTACTTCGCCCCTGGTCAGAATCCACTCGAGCAATCTTTGGTTGCAAGCCAATTACTGGGTTTAGTTGGTGAGTTTGAAAAGCCTAAATATTTTGCCTATACCGAAAAGATTTGTGCGCACGGTCGTAACGGTAAAGTGGGGTGCAGTGCTTGTATCGATGTATGTTCTACAGGCGCTATATCTTCCTTGTTTAAAAATGGGCAAGGCACCGTAGAGGTCAATCCGAATTTATGTATGGGTTGCGGTGCGTGCTCAACAGTCTGTCCGTCTGGCGCAATGCGCTACAACTACCCAAGCGTGACTCATCAAGGCAGGGAAATTAAAACTCTTGCCAATGTGTTTACTGCTGAGAGTGCCAAGATCAAACAGGTGCAAGCACCAGCCTTGTTGTTGCATTCACTCAAGACTGGAACTCAAGTCCTAGATTCTCTAGGACGCTTGGCTCACTTAAGACCAAAGCAATATGAGGCTTTGCCATCCTTCGTATTGCCTTATGGCATAGAGCATATTGCCTCCACTGGTTTGGATTTATGGCTTGGTGCACTTAGCTATGGTTTTGGTGAAGTGGTTTTATTGCTGACTGGCGATGAGGATCCAGCGTATCGTGCTGCACTCGAAACACAGGCTGATTTGGGTAATGCTATTTTGTCAGCATATGGTTTTGATGCCAGATTCTCGCTAATACAACTCGACTCCGCGGAAGATCTACAACCGGCATCTGCTGCAATGGCCAAGCTGCGTCAGCGCGGCGCTCTGCCAGCGATTTGTTCACCTGCTAGCTTTGGTCTTGGTAATCAAAAACGTGAAACCGTTGAGATGGTATTGGAGCATTTGCAAAAGCAAGCTAAAACACCGCTTCCTGCAGGCGGGGTTGCTCTGCCTAAATCTTCTTTCTTGGGTGGCCTCAACATCAATAAGGATGCCTGTACGCTTTGTATGTCTTGTGTCGGCAGCTGTCCTGAGGGTGCGCTGCTAGACAACCTGGATGAACCCAAGCTTTCCTTTATTGAAAAGCAGTGCGTTCAGTGCGGCATCTGTGTCAAAACTTGCCCGGAGCAAGCTTTGGTCTTGGCGCCTCGCTTGAAGACGGTAGAAGAGCGCAAGCAAAAAGTAGAGATTAACGAAACCAAACCTTTCCATTGCATCAGCTGCGGCAAAGTATTTGGAACGGCAAAGATGGTGGATTTGATGTTGGTGAAATTGGGTGCGCATGGGGCATTTGCTGGCGCGGCGCTCGATAGACTGAAGATGTGCAGTGATTGTCGTGTTGTCGATATGGTGAAGAAAGAGTTATGAGTGAACAGATAAAAGAAGCCGCATCTACTAAGATTGGTGACGTAGGGCTACCAGAGGATTTGGCCAGAGCAGATTTATATGGTTTGATTGCTAGATTCTTTCATCAGCCGCCCGATCAGGAATTATTGGATCAAATAGCAGCTTCTATTCCGGATGGAGAAGAGACAAAGGCCGAAGATGCTCCGCTAGCCAAGGTTTGGCATAGCGTGGTTGAAGTTGCTAAAAACAACCCTGCCAAAGCCTGGCATGAGGAGTTTGATCGCAATTTCATTAGTGTAGGTCGCCCAAATGTGATTTTGAATGGCTCGTTCTATATGGCTGGCCATTTAAACGAGAAGCCTTTGGTGGATATACGCCGCGATTTAGATACTTTTGGTTTGGAATCGGCTGAAGAGGTCACTGAGACAGAAGATCATCTATCGGCCTTATGTGAGGTCATGAGATACCTCATAGCAGGGGATGATGTCGAGATTTCCAACCTCACAAACCAGCGCGCCTTTTTCAATAGCCATATCCGCACCTGGTATGACGAATTGTGCGATGCGATAGAAGGTATTCCAGATATGCATCTCTATCACCCAGTCGCTGCCTTAACCAGGGAATTTTTGGCCATCGAAGGGCAGAGTTTTGACATGATTTAATGTTGCGCTGCACAAGAGGAAAACCCCTAGAAAAAAATTAATTCCAAATATGCAAAAAATACAATTACCAATTACACTTTGATCTATATCAAATTTGCACTAACTAGGAGCATGCGATGACTACTAAATCCGCAACTGCAGTAAACGAAGAAAACAAGCCGTCACGCAGAAAGTTTTTTATCGGAGCGGGTGCCACTGTTGGTGCTGTTGCTGTTGCTTCGCAAACTTCAATTGGTAAGGCAGTAATTCAAGAAATTGGCAGTACTGTTCAAGGCAAAGATGACGGTTATCAGTTGTCTGCGCACATTCGTAAGTACTACGAAACCACCATGCTTTAAATCCAGTTATTAATGAAGTCGTTTCCAAATAATTAAATAAAAATATTTCTCAGGGACAACATATGAGTCTGACTCGTAAATCCAATACCCCACAAAGCAGTCGTGCTACGCCTGCATCACGCCTCATCGGTAGCCTCTCACGCGGGCTTCAGTCTGCGGTACCAACGATGGATCGTCGTACCTTCCTCAAGCGCTCAGGTGTCGGCGTAGGTGCTGGTATTGCGGCAAGCCAATTAACATTGGTGCAAAAAGCCTCTGCTGAGCAAAGCAAGGCTATGCTGGACGGCAAGGGCAAAATTGAAGTTAAGAGAACAATTTGTACCCACTGTTCCGTAGGTTGCGCCACTGATGCTACTGTTGAGAATGGTGTTTGGGTTCGTCAAGACTCCGCATTTGATTCCCCGATTAACTTGGGTGCTTACTGCGCTAAGGGCGCATCTTTGCGTGAGCATGGCCACGGTGACTTCCGTTTGCGTTACCCAATGAAGTTGGTTGATGGTAAATATCAGCGCATTTCCTGGGATCAAGCTTTGACTGAAATTACTGCGCAGATGAAAGATTTGCGTAGCAAGTACAGCCCTGATTCACTCTTCTTTATTGGCTCATCAAAACACAATAACGAGCAATCTTACTTAATGCGTAAGTGGGTTTCTTTCTTCGGAACCAATAACACAGACCATCAAGCCCGTATTTGTCACTCCACAACAGTTGCCGGTGTTGCAAATACCTGGGGCTATGGTGCGATGACCAATAGTTATAACGACATGATGAATGCCAAAGCAGCTCTGTACATTGGCTCTAACGCTGCAGAAGCGCATCCAGTGTCTATGCTTAGCTTGTTGCATGCCAAAGAAAACGGTTGCAAGGTCATCGTAGTTGACCCACGCTACACCCGAACTGCAGCGAAGTCAGATCAGTATGTTCGCATTCGCTCTGGTTCAGATATCCCATTCTTGTTCGGTGTTCTGTATCACATCTTCAACAATGGTTGGGAAGATAAGAAGTACATCAATGACCGTGTCTACGGAATGGACCAGATCCGCAAAGAAGTGATGGAAAAGTGGACTCCTAAGAACGTTGAAGAGGCTTGCGGCGTTCCAGAGGCGCAGGTTTATAAAGTTGCAGAAACAATGGCCAAGAATCGCCCAAGCACTCTAGTTTGGTGCATGGGTCAAACACAGCATACCATTGGTAATGCTATGGTTCGTGCGTCTTGCATCCTGCAATTGGCTTTAGGCAACATTGGTAAGTCCGGTGGTGGCGCAAACATTTTCCGTGGTCACGATAACGTTCAAGGTGCAACTGACGTTGGTCCTAACCCAGATTCATTACCTGGCTACTATGGTCTTGCAGCGGGCTCATGGAAGCACTTCGCAACTGTTTGGGGTGTTGACTACGAGTGGATCAAGGGTCGCTATGCGCCCGACATGATGGAGAAATCCGGTACTACGGTTTCTCGTTGGGTTGACGCAGTGCTTGAGAAGAATGACATGATTGATCAGCAGACCAATGTAAAAGGTTTGTTCTTCTGGGGTCACGCACCAAACTCACAAACTCGCGGTCTTGATATGAAGCGCGCGATGGATAAGTTGGATTTACTAGTTGTTGTTGACCCATATCCAAGTGCAACTGCGGCAATGGCAGCTATGCCGCCTGCAGAGGGTGATTCTGTTAACAAGAACCGCAATGTTTACTTGTTGCCAGCTACAACTCAGTTCGAGACAACAGGTTCATGCACAGCTTCAAACCGCTCATTGCAGTGGCGCGAGAAAGTAATCGATCCATTGTTTGAGTCTGTTCCTGACCACGTGATCATGCAAGCGTTTGCAGATCGGCTTGGTTTTGGTCAAGAGCTTTCAAAGAATTACAAGATGCTCAATTCCAAATTTGCTGGTAAGCAATGGAAAGAGCCGCAGATCGAAGATATCTTGCGTGAGATCAACCGTTCAGTTTGGACAATTGGTTACACCGGTCAAACTCCTGAGCGTTTAAAAGCGCACATGAGAATGGCTGGCGTATTTGATCCTAAGACCTTGAAGTCACGTGGCGGTGTTGATCCAGTAACTGGTTATGACACAACAGGTGATTACTATGGCTTGCCTTGGCCTTGCTACGGCACCGCCGCTATCAAGCATCCAGGCTCACCAAATCTCTATGACACTAGTAAGAGTGTGATGGAAGGTGGCGGTAACTTCCGTGCCAACTTTGGCGTGGAAAAAGACGGCAAGAATTTGTTGGCTGAAGATGGCTCTTACTCTAAGGGTTCAGCGATTACTACTGGCTACCCAGAATTTGACCACGTGCTCGTGAAAAAACTCGGTTGGTGGAATCAGCTGACTGAAGATGAGCAAAAGGCTGCCGAAGGTAAAAACTGGAAGACCGACCTCTCGGGTGGTATACAGCGCGTTGTGATGAAAAACGGTTGCCATCCATTTGGTAATGCGAAAGCTCGTGCGGTAGTGTGGAACTTCCCTGACGCCATTCCAACTCACCGTGAAGCGCTCTACAGTACCAATGCTCCAATGATGCGTAAGTACCCAACATCTGCGGACAAGAAGAATTTCTGGCGCTTGCCGACTCTCTATAAAACAGTTCAGGATAAGAACTTGAATGAGAAGCTCTACGAGAAGTTCCCAATTATTCTGACCTCTGGTCGTTTAGTTGAGTACGAAGGTGGAGGAGACGAAACTCGTTCCAACCCATGGTTGGCTGAGTTGCAACAAGAAAACTTTGTGGAGATCAATCCTAAGGCTGCAGAATCTCGAGGCATTAAGCATTGGGACTATGTTTGGGTTAAGTCACCAACGGGTGCCAAGATCAAGGTTCGTGCGTTGGTAACCCCACGTGTTGACCAAGACACAGCTTTCGTGCCATTCCACTTTGCCGGTTGGTGGCAAGGTAACGACTTGCGTAAATATTACCCAGAGGGTGCTTCCCCAGTAGTTCTAGGCGAGGCGGTGAATACTGCAACGACCTATGGCTACGACATGGTAACGATGATGCAAGAAACCAAAACCACCATGTGCCAAATCGAAAAATTTGCCTAAGTTAAAAAATAAAGTCAGGAGAACACCATGGCAAGAATGAAATTTATCTGCGACACAGAACGATGCATTGAGTGCAACGGCTGTGTCACGGCTTGTAAAAACGATAACGAAGTACCTTGGGGCATTACCCGTCGCCGTGTTGTCACGGTAAATGACGGTGTAATTGGTCAAGAGAAATCTGTCTCAGTTGCTTGTATGCACTGCTCAGATGCGCCTTGTATGGCTGTCTGCCCAGTAGATTGTTTCTATCGCACCGACGAGGGTGTGGTCTTGCATGACAAAGACATCTGTATCGGTTGTGGCTACTGCTCTTTTGCTTGCCCGTTTGGCGCACCTCAGTTCTTGAGTCAAGGCGCCTTTGGTTCACGCAGCAAGATGGATAAGTGCACCTTCTGTAGTGGTGGTCCAGAGGCCAATGGAAGCGTTGCTGAGTTTGAGAAATACGGTCGCAATCGTTTGGCAGAAGGCAAGTTGCCTTTATGTGCTGAGATGTGCTCAACAAAAGCTTTAATTGGTGGCGATGACGAAGTGATTTCTTCTATTTATGCTAAACGTGTTTCAGTTCGTGAAGCGAATGGCAGATATCCAAGTAACGACATCTTTGGTTGGTCTACGGCCTACGGCCCTTCAGGCTCACCTGCACCTAAGCCAACACCTGCTGACAAAATTCCAGGAGCAAAGTCATGAAATTCAATTTCAAAACTCTCGGCGTATGTTTAGCGGCTGGTGCTTTGCTGGCAGCTTGCTCCGAACCTCCTGAAATTGCAGCGAAAGCTGCAAAGCGTCCTGATGTAGCTCCTTATATGGGTGCTGACAACGGATTTATGACGAAGGGTTGGACTCCAGGTGATCAAGCTAGTTGGACGGAGGCGATTAACAAGCGCAATCAGAAGCAATCTGAGTATTCACGCGCTAAGTGATCAGTTAAACAACAATAAATAAAACGAAAACGTTTAAGGATATTTGTATGAATCGATCATTTTCAAGTGTTAGTCGCTCCTGGGTCCCTGGGTCTTGGCTCTGGGCGTATCACTGAGTTTGTTGAGTGGGGTTTCTTTGGCCGAACGTGCGCCAATGCAGCCTTTGCCATCGCCAAGCGGAATTGATATTCCTAAGAATCTCAATGCGATTCCTAGTGGCACACAAGCGCAATCTCAACCAGCGAACACAGCTCCTAAAGAGGGTGTCATTTGGGATACAGCCAATAGCGATCCTTATAACTATGTCAGCATTCCAGATAAAGAGGCGAGTGTTCTTATTCAGCGCTCAGGTCAGCAATGGCGCTTGATTCGCAATGGCGTGATTACCGTTTATGGCGGCTGGCTCCTAGCGCTTGCGTTCTTTGGTGTGATTGCGATGTATATGTTTAAAGGCCCAATTAAGTTGCAGGAGCCCTTATCTGGCACAAAAATTAAGCGTTTCAATGGCTTCGATCGCCTGACACACTGGACAATGGCATTTAGCTTCATTGCCTTGGCATTTACTGGCTTACTAATTTTGTACGGCAAGTACTTTGCAATGCCATTGATGGGCGGCGCAGCTTATGGCTCCTTCTTGATGGTTTGCAAAAGCATTCATAACTTTGTTGGTCCGCTATTTACATTAAGCATCGTGATTTTCTTTTTCCTCTTTGTTCGTAAGAATATTTTTGGAGAGGGTGACATGGCATGGTTAATGTCTTTCGGTGGTATTTTCTCTGGTAAGCATGTGCCAGCTGGATTCTTTAACTTTGGCGAGAAGTTCTGGTTTTGGTTCGGCATGGTTTTCTTGGGCTTGATTATTTCTGCCTCTGGATTTGTGCTCGACATGATCGTGCCATTCATGGATATTCAGTACTTGCGTGGCACTATGCAATTAGCCAACATCATTCATAGTTCTGCGGCTATTTTGATGACAGCTATGGCAATGGGCCACATCTATATCGGTACGATTGGTATGCAGGGCTCAATCGACGGCATGAAGACTGGCTACGTTGACGCAACTTGGGCTAAGGAACACCATGAAATTTGGTACAACAAGATTAATAAATAAGGACAAAGCCATGAAAAAAATCATTGCTTTCACACTCTGCTCAATGGCTACTACTACTGCATTTGCTACTTTGCCTCCGTTGACGCCTGAAGCTCAAGCGGCCGCAACTTTGGCAAAAGCAAAAGCGGCTTATGGCGACAAGGTAGCGGGGTTCCAGCTTTGTCAGGCTATGAATCGTGTGGCAGACAAGTTTAGGGTTCCTGGTACTCCAGCTCCTGCAGCCTGTGTTGCACCACCCCCATTTGTTGCGCCTGTAGCTGCAGCACCAGCAGCAAAGTAATTACTCGGCGAGCAACTCTTGATGTAAGTAGCGCTTAGCTGCTTGTGTCTGAGGATCGGCAAAGAAAGGACCTACGGGTCCTTTTTCTTTTAGCTGACCCTGATCAATGAAGAGGATGTAATCTGCAATTCTTTGTACTTGTGCAAGTTGGTGAGATGTGAAGATGACGTTAGTGTCTTGAAGCTTAAATTGACGTACGATTTCTTCGACTTGCTCCGTAGTATTCGGGTCTAAGTTAGCAGTAGGTTCGTCAAGCAAAACCAAATTGGGTTTTTGCAAAATAGCTCGACCTAGACAGAGTTTCTGTCTTTCACCTGCTGAGAGTTTATGCGCAGGGGTGTTGGCAAGATGACTTAATCCGATCTGCTCCATAACCGCATCAATATCAGTAGAGTTAATTGAAGGGTCGGCATCTTTCACCATAGCAATATTGGCTTTTGCTGAAGCCTTGATCATGGGTGTGTGATGCAATACAAGGGATGATTTGATCGGGCCGCTAGAGTGGGTGACAGTGCCTGAATCTGGTTTGATTAAACCATCAAGTAATTTTAGGAGAGTTGTTTTGCCTGCACCATTGGGCCCAATGCAGGCACAAATTTGATCGGCAGGAATAACTGCATGCGGAATATCTAAGATGATGCGCCCATCACTTTTGACGATGACGCCTTTCAATTCAATGAATTGCTGAAATTGTTCAGAGCTATTAACCATATCGACGCTCCGCAACTTGGCGAACTACAAATGTGAAGAGGTTGGCCAGCAGCACAATACCGAGCAAAATAATGCCTAAGGCAAGCGCCAAGGGCAAGTCTCCCTTACTAGTTTCTAAAGCAATGGCAGTTGTCATGGTGCGGGTGGACTGGTCTATATTGCCACCCACAATCATCACGGCACCCACCTCGGATATCGCTCTAGCCAAACCAGCCAAAATGGCAATCGTGAGCGAGAAACGGCAGTCCCAAATCAGCCATTTTAGGGCGGCCATTCGGGGTAAGCGAAGTGCCATGAAAGAATCCCGATGAATTCTCCAAGAGTCCTCCAAGATTTGACGGCTTAGGGCGGCAATTAAGGGGGTTGTAAGCAATGTTTGCGCCAAGATCATGCCGTTGGGTGTAAAAAGCCATCCCCATACCCCTAAAGGCCCTGTACGGGAGAGTAATAGGTAGACTACGACACCTACAATGACTGTCGGAACCCCCATGAGGGTATTTAAGGCAACTGTAATCGTCTTTTTGCCATTGAATTCTTCGGTCGCCAAAAGTGCCCCTAAAGGCAGTCCGATCAAGGTGCCCAAGAGAAGTGCCGTCAGACTGACCTGTAAAGAGACTAGGACAATGCCCATCACCCCGGCATCTAAATGCGCGAGGAGCATAAAGGCATCCCGAAAGGTAATCAACATGGGCTTGATTCTAGCAAGGCGATGGCAAAATGGCATAAATGCAAATAATTTCCCTTCTTATAACTTATGGCTGAAGTCATTTGCCTCTGTAATGAGGTTCTCGATGTCGATCTTCGTGAATATCTCGATACCCATCCGATCGACTCTATTGATGAGTTGCGTGAACAGGCATCGATTTGCAATAAATGTATGCAATGCCAAGATCTGGTTGAAGGTGAAATCTATTTAGCACGCGTCAGGCGACACCGTGCTGCAGGACAGTTTTAGTGACGCAATTACAGTTAGGCCGCTTTAGCGTCATGAGTATTAATGTGCATAAGGGTTTATCGCCCTTGCATAGAAAATCTACGATTTATGAGTTGCGTCAAAAAATGCGTAGCCATCATCCAGACCTACTTTTCTTGCAAGAGCTTCAGCAAGAACATCGCGGGCGAATCAGAAGGTTTGGTCAATGGCCTTTGACTGAGCTGACCCATTTCTTATCCGAAGATTTTTGGCATGATTGGCATTACGGCAAGAATGTTGAATACCCGGATGGTCATCATGGTAATGCCATTCTTTCTAAAAGACCTTTGCATAAGGGTGAAAACTACGATATCTCGGCCTATCGATTTGAGCGGCGCGGCTTACTTCATAGCATTACTCAGCTAGAGGGTGTTGCAACACCAATCCATTGTTTCTGCGTGCACCTGGCTTTATTTGAAAGAGGGCGAGAGCGTCAGCTGGAAGAAATTATTCGTTATATTGATTCGCTTGCCAAGGGTGGCCCGACTATTGTGGCGGGTGACTTTAATGATTGGCGTAATCGCATCAGTGCACCGATGCGCGTCGCTGGTTTTGATGAAGTTTTTGAGGTGCTAACAGGCGCCCCTGCAAAAACCTTCCCTAGCGTAAAGCCGATGCTAGCGATGGACCGAATTTATGTAAGAGGCTTGAAAATCCATTCTGCAGAGATAATGCACGACTGGTTGAAACTATCTGATCACTTAGGCATTGCAGCAGAACTTGAGATTTTATGAACATTATTAATTTTTTACTCGGATCCATTTTTGGCGAATCTCTTATTTGGGTGCCAATAGCACATGTCATCATTGTGATTCTATTTGGATTTAAATTAATTTCAGTGAGAAGGCCAGTTGGTGTTGTGCTGGCCTGGTTTCTGATTGTCGTTTTATTCCCATTGATTGGTATCAGCCTGTACATTCTGATTGGTGAACGTCCCGTGGGTCGCCAGCTCACTCGAAAAATTATTCGCATGGATAAAGAGTACGCCGCGATCACTGAGAGTACGCGTAAGTGTTATCAGGCTGACAAGCAGTTGCTACCAATCGAAGGTAGAGCCTTGAGTGTATTGGCGGAGGCTAAAAATGGTTCTCCTGTCATTGCGGGCAACAAGATTGAACTGTTCACTAGCTCCTTAGAGATCTTGCAGTATTTCATTGATGAGATTAATCAGGCAAAGAAAACTCTGCACTTGGAGTTTTATATTTGGGCTCTCGGCGGTGATGCGGACCGCGTTGGTGAGGCCTTAATCGCGGCTGCTAAACGCGGTGTAACTTGTAAGGTCTTACTTGATTCCTTGGGTAGCAAAAACTGGTTTAAATCCAGATGGCCAAATCGTTTCAGAAATGCTGGCATTCAGGTAACTGAGGCATTGCCAATTCAGATTGGCCGCTTCCAGTTTCGCCGCGCTGACCTAAGGCTACATCGAAAAATATTTGTGATCGATAACACCATTGTTTGGACTGGCAGTATGAACATGGTTGATCCGCGCAGTTTCAAGCAGGATTCCGGTGTGGGTGAGTGGGTTGATGCCATGGTCAGAATTGAAGGACCGATTGCATCCCAATTTGAGCTGACATTCTCTTTTGACTGGAGTGTTGATAATCCGAAGATTACGCACTTTAATGATGTGGCGCCAGCCCCCAGTCCGCAAGAAGGCAAGGTCTTGGCCCAAGAGTTTTCGTCTGGACCGGTCTATCGTGACGATATCTTGTATCAAGTACTTCTCTCGGCCATCATGGATGCGCGCGAAGAGCTCACTATTACTACGCCATACTTTGGTCCAGATGATGGGTTGATTCAGGCTTTGATGGCGGCTGCTGGTCGAGGCGTAAAGGTCACCTTAATTGTTCCTAAATTAAATGATTCGACATTGGTTGCTTGGAGTAGTCGCAGCTTCTATTCTGACCTGATGAGTGCAGGCGTTAATATCGCCGAGTTCCATGGTGGCTTGTTACATACCAAGAGCTTGCTGATAGATAAGCGGGTGGCAATTTTTGGTTCGGTGAATTTTGACCAACGAAGCTTACGATTGAATTTTGAAATTAGCTTAATCGTGTACAACGATGCGTTTTGCGCCAAGCTGGAGACTTTGATTGAATCCTATTTAGCTCAATCTGACATGGTGGATTCAGTCAGATGGGGTAAGCGACCGCGTTGGCGTGTCATGTTAGAGAACGCCGCCCACCTCTCTTCGCCTTTACTTTAAATCGCGCCTTGAGCGCGCATCGATTCGATTTGGCTTACTGAAATACCCAGCTCCGATAGGATTGCATTGGTGTGCTGCCCAACGGCGGGAATGGCATCCATGCGGTAGTCGAAGGTGTTATTGCTACCAGGGGGTAGCATGGCTGGAACAGGCCCTACAGGTGACTCCACTTGTACCCAGCGATCTCTTGCTTTGAGTTGATCGTGATTCCATAAGCCTTGCATATCATTTAGACGGGCATTGGCAATTTGGGCTTGATCTAGTTTTGCAATGACTTGCTCGGTAGTGAGATTACTAAAACAAGCATCAATGATGGAGAGCAGTTCATCTCGCTTCTCATTACGTTTGAAGTTTTTATCAAAGCGCTCGTCTTTGGCTAAAGCTAGATTCTCGAGCACCACTTCACAGAATAAAACCCACTCACGGTCATTTTGAAGTCCCAGCATGATGGTGCCACCATCGCCCGCCTTAAATGGCCCGTAGGGATAAATCGTGGCATGAGATGCGCCATTGCGCGGAGGAGGGGTGGCACCTTCATAGGCGTAGTAGAGCGGATAGCTCATCCATTCACCCAAAGACTCGAGCATGGAAACGTCGATAGTAGATCCTTTGCCAGTTTTACCGCGCTGTAAAAGTGCAGCCAGTACATTGGTGTAGGCATACATGCCTGCGGCAATATCGGCAATCGAGTTACCCGCTTTGCTGGGGGTTTCGGGAGTGCCGGTCACCGATAAGAATCCAGCTTCACTTTGAATCAGCAAGTCATAAGCCTTTTTGTCACGATAAGGACCATTATTCCCATAGCCTGAGATGTCGCACAAAATTAAACTTGGATTGTCTTTTTGCAAGAGCTCTGCAGTCAGACCCATGCGTGCTGCCGCACCAGGAGCTAAGTTCTGTACGAGCACATCTGCTGTTTTGAGCAGTGTCTTGAGGGCTGCGAGGGCAGATTCTTGTTTGAGATCTAAGGTTAGACTTTCTTTAGAGCGATTCACCCAGGTGAAGTGGGACGACATACCATTGACGCGCTCATCATATGCGCGGGCAAAATCGCCAGCACCAGGCCGCTCTACCTTAATAACTCGTGCGCCTAAGTCTGCTAACTGGCGCGTACAAAATGGAGCGGCAATAGCGTGCTCCAGAGAAACAACGGTGATGCCATCTAAAGGGCGAATACTCATGTAATTACTTATCCAACCGGTTGAATGAAAAGATCTGATTTAGAAGGAGCGGGGCAGTCCGAGAACATGCTCAGCTACATAGGAATAAATTAAGTTTGTCGAAATGGGCGCCACTTGATAGAGGCGGGTTTCTCGGAACTTGCGCTCGACATCGTATTCATTAGCAAAGCCAAAACCACCATGGGTTTGTAAGCACACGTTCGCTGCTTCCCAGGATGCTTTTGCAGCTAGGTACTTCGCCATATTGGACTCAGCGCCACAAGCTTGCTTGGCATCAAATAGCTCGCAAGCCTTAAAGCGCATCAGATTGGCTGCTTCAGTCTCAATATACGAATCTGCAATTGGAAACTGAATGCCTTGATTCTTGCCGATAGGGCGATCAAATACTACGCGCTCATTGGCGTAGCGACGCGCTTTATCTACAAACCAATAGGCATCACCAATACACTCCGCTGCAATCAGGACGCGCTCTGCATTAAGCCCATCAAGAATATATTTAAATCCTTGACCCTCTTCTCCGATTAAATTCTCTGCAGGGATTTCGAGGTTGTCAAAAAAGACTTCATTGGTTTCATGATTTACCATATTAGCAATCGGCTGGATTGTCATTCCTTTGCCAATCGCTTCTTTGAGATCAACGATAAAGATCGACATACCTTCTGATTTTTTCTTTACTTCTGCGAGCGGAGTAGTGCGCGCTAAGAGAATCATCAAATCAGAATGTTGAATACGGGAGATCCAAACCTTCTGGCCATTCACAACATACTTAGCCCCCTTTTTGACGGCAGTAGTTTTAAGTTTGGTGGTGTCAGTGCCTGTAGTGGGTTCAGTAACTGCCATAGTTTGCAGGCGCAGTTCACCGGTAGCAATCTTTGGTAAGTAGAGCTTTTTCTGCACATCAGAGCCATGTCGCAGCAATGTGCCCATGTTGTACATCTGGCCATGACAGGAGCCTGCATTGCCGCCGGAGAAGTTAATTTCTTCCATGATTACTGAGGCTTCAGCAAGGCCTAAGCCTGAACCGCCAAATTCCTCAGGGATCAAGGCGGCCAACCAACCAGCTTGAGCCATCGCATCAACGAAGGCTTCTGGGTAGGCTCTTTCATGATCTACTTTTTGCCAATATGCGGAGTCAAAACTCCCGCAAAGGTCACGTAAGGCTTCACGCATGTCTTGGTATTGGTCTGGCTTGGGGATCGGGTGATTCATAGGGCTATCTATAAAAATGGTGGTTAGTGAATAGGTCAATACCTACAGTTTAAGCAAGAAATCAGAATTGCGGGCAGAGTGAAGTAAGCAAGAATCATTAGGCGCAAGATGGGGCTGAGTGCCTATTGGGGCATACTTAGGGAATGACCAGGCCCTTACCTACTAATCCACCAGGGCTCCTGAATTAATGGAGCAAATGCTCAGCCAGTTCTTCGACTTTTTTGGGATGCCATCAATTGGCTTACCAGCGGTATTTATTAGTGCTTTTATCTCTGCAACTTTGTTACCCGTGGGTTCCGAGCCGATACTTTTTGGGTATGTTTCAGTCAATCCTCACTTGTATTGGATCGCCATTATTGTTGCCACTATTGGCAATACTTTGGGTGGCATGTTTGATTGGTGGCTTGGGCTGCTGAGCCGCAATAGTTTCGAGTCTCTCAAGGGGCCTTCTAACAGCAGAATGCAGCGCTGGCTTGAAGAGCGGGGGCCAAAGATGCTGCTATTGTCATGGTTGCCTGGTTTTGGCGATCCCCTTTGTTTAGCGGCGGGCTGGCTCAGGCTGGCTTGGGGACCTTGCCTCATCTATATGTTTATCGGCAAACTACTGCGCTATCTCACTATGACGTGGCTATTAACCCTAGTCCCCAATAGTGTCTGGCATCAATTGGGGGAATGGCTTCACATCATCTAAGAAGCTCCCCAAAAAAGCATTAAACAGCGCAATACTTTTGTTGAATCTCGTCGTTATTGAGGAGGTTCTGAGCCGTGTCATGAAAGACAATCTCACCTTGATCCAGAATGTAGGCACGGTCAGAAATCTTGAGTGCTTGTTGAACATTCTGTTCAACCAACAGGATGGTTAAGCCCTGCTGCTTGAGTTTGGCAAACAGTTCAAACATTTCTTCCACTAAGACTGGCATGATGCCTTCTGAAGGCTCATCTAAAAGGATGACTTTAGGTTTCGCAATCATAGCTCGTGCGATTGCTAGCATCTGCTGCTCACCGCCTGACATCGATGTTCCATCTTGATGTAATCTCTCCTTGAGGCGGGGAAAGGTTTCAGCAATTTCATCGACCATTGCGCTCATGTCACCAAGACTCTTCTTTGCGATAACGCCTAACTCTAAATTTTCCTTGACAGTTAATCCTGGAACAATGCGTCGATCCTCTGGGACGTAAGCTAAACCCAGGTGGTAGCGCTCATGAGCTGCAAGATCCAAGAAAGAGATACCATCAATAGAGGCCTTACCTTCTCTCTTCGAGAGTAGACCCATTAAAGATCGCAGGGTAGTAGTCTTGCCGGCACCATTACGTCCCATTAAGGTAACGATTTCACCCTTATTTACTTCCAAAGATACACCTTGAAGAACATGACTGCGGTCGTACCAGGCATTTAAATTTTCTACACGCAACATATATAAACCTTCGTTAACCTTGGCCTAGGTACACACGTCGTACCTCTGCATTATTTTGAATTTCTTCTGGAGTACCTTCGGCCAAAAACTCACCATGATGCAGAACGATGATGCGTTTGCATAAACCCATAATTAGTTTCATCTTGTGTTCAACCAAAATGACGGTTCTTTCATTTGCCAACGTGCGAATGAGATCCATCATCACGAGAGTCTCCTCGGGGGACATCCCCGCAGTGGGTTCGTCTAACAACAGCAGGCTTGGATTGCAGGCAAGCGCCATAGCAATTTCTAATGCGCGTTGTTGACCATGAGCTAGGTCACCCGTCTTTTTATTTCGCAGGTGCTCTAGATTGACTCGACGTAACAGTTGGTCTGCAAGCTCAATTGGTCCGGGATAGCTTTGCGCATTACGTAAAAAGTTGTAGCGCGCTGTTTCCATTTGTGCAGCAACGCGGACATTTTCATGGACGGTGAGCTGTTTAAATACATTGGTAATCTGAAAACTCTTAGAGATGCCGATGCGAGCAAATTCATATTGCTGCATGCCGGTAATATCCTTACCGTTAAATAAAATTTGGCCGCTTGAAGGGGGAAAGGCTCCACTGAGGACGTTAAAGAATGTACTCTTTCCTGCGCCATTTGGGCCAATGATTGCTGTGAGGGAGCCGGGCATAAATGTGGTCGACACATTCTGCAGGGCTTTAAATTTCCCAAAGCTCTTGCTGACATTGCGAGCCTCAAGGATGGGGGATTGGTTTGAGCTACTCATTATTTCGAATCCTGATTGAGGTTTAGCTTGTTCAAGATGGTTCCCCAGATTCCTTTAGGGAAGAACAATACAAAGAACATAAATACCAGTCCAATGACGGCCATCCAGTGCCTGGTGAAAGTGGTGACCACATCCTCCAAATAAAGCATGACGGCAGCACCAACAAACGGCCCAAAGAAAGTACCCATGCCACCCAAGATGCTCATCATTACTGCTTGTCCAGATTGGAGGTAGTGCAGAGAGTCTATTGGAACAATCGACAGGTGGAGAGCGCGTAATGAACCTGCTAAGCCGCAGATGGCAGCTGACAATACAAAGACCAATAGCTTTGTGCGTGCGACATCAAATCCGCAAGCCGCAGCGCGCTTCTCATTCTCACGAATTGCTTCCATTACAGCGCCAAGAGGTGAGTTCAGGATTCGAGAGATAAGCCATATGGCAATGACTACAAAAAAGAGAATGATGTAGTACTTCACGAGTGGATTTAGAAAATCTACTGGGATGCCAAAAATATTGAAGGAATCAACACGAACACCCCTTAAGCCATTCTCACCACCGGTCAAACTCTCAGCCTTGTAAAAAGCATAAAAAACAATTTGGCCTAAAGCCAGGGTGACCATGGAGAAGTAGATGCCTCTGGTGCCAATCGCCAGGAAGCCCATAATCAATCCACCGATAGCAGCGCCAATCACACCCACCAGAATTGCAGTGCCCCAGGGCATTTGGTAATGGACGATACCAATACCAGTCAGATAGCTGCCGATACCCAGGAATGCTGCATGACCAAATGATAGAAGGCCCATATAGCCAAACAGGAGATTGAACCCCATGGCGAATAATCCAAAGATTAGGATGTTGATAGCAAGAGCTTCATACGGCATGATGAAAGGAAAGATCATCAAGAAGAGGCTGCTTGCTAACACGCGATGGCGCGCAATGAGTTGGAAAAATGATTTCATAAATATCCAGGGGGGATTAACCCATTCCCCCCGCTTTGCCAAATAAACCTTGTGGTCGGATTAGGAGCACTACCGCCATCAAAACAAAAATGGAGAGTTCGGAAAGGTCGGGGAAGAATAGCGAGGTCATGCTGTAGACTACGCCAACCAATAAACCTGCAACAACGGCACCTACCGGTGAGCCCATGCCACCAACTACCGTGACTACAAAAGACTCCGCCAAGATTGGAATGCCCATTTCTGGATTAACCGAGCGGGTAGGTGAGGCCAATATTCCGGAGAGGCCGGCAATCGCACAACCAAGGCCAAATACCATGAGCCATACTTTGGCAATATCTACTCCAAGCACTTTGACAATCTCTTGGTCAGCGGCACCAGCTTTAATTATCAGGCCATAGCGGGTCTTCTGAATAAAGAACCAGACCGCAAAAATAATGACGGCTGTGGCAGCAATCAGGAAGAGTCTATATTTGGGGAAGAAGCCAATGCCAACATCGAGGGTGCCTTTAAGTCCATCAGGGGTAACAGATGGTAGACCTTCGATACCAAAGGTGACGCGCATTGCTTCAATCAAGACATAAGACAGTCCAAAAGTCAGGAGGAGTGGATAGTCAATGCCTCGGCCATAAAGAGGGCGGACCAGGAATCGCTCAGTTAGTAATCCAAGTACTCCAGTGGCAATGGGTGTGAGAATTAAGCTAAACCAAAAGTTGCCTGTTACGCCTAGGAAATAGACGCCCATGAATGCGCCCACCATGAAGAAGGCGCCGTGGGCAAAATTCACAACATTGAGCATGCCAAAAATAAGACACAAACCCAGTGCTAGAAGTGCATAAATACTGCCCAAGGCAATTCCTGTTAGCAGCTGCATGCAGAAAAGTTCAAATGTAAGACCGGTCATATATGTACTCAGAAAAACTCCCCTTCAGCCAAAGGCATCAGGGGAGGGGTTCAGGGTAAATCAAATGACTTACCCTGAAATTTCAGATTTAAGCCTTGTGGCCTAGCTCCGCGCAACTACGCATATTCTTCTCGGTAGTTGGTTCGATCGTCAGGATATTGAAGACATCGTACTTATCCTTCATATTCTTTGACTTAGACTCAACGATGATGACTGTTTGCACAGCTTGGTGGTCGCACTTGCGATAGTACTCAGGACCTTTGTACCAGTCGTACTTTAGGTTCTCCATTGCACCTACCACTTTCAAGGTTTCAGTGGATTTTGCAATCTTAATCGATGCCAACACACTCTTTACGCCAGCGTAGCCTAGTGCACCATAGTCAGACGGAACTGAGCCGTTGTACATTTTGCGGAATGCATCGTTAAATGTTTTTGCTGTTGGGATACGATCCTCAAGACCCCAGTAGTAGGAAGTGCCGCCAATAATTCCTTCAAATGCTTCAGGGCCGCCTGCAAGACGTGATGTATATAGAAGAACTGGAGTCACAATTTTCATGCTGGACTTCAGGCCAAAGTCTGTACATTGCTTGGCGGCATTAACAAGGTCGCGACCAAAGTTACAGAGTACCAAGATGTCGGGATTCAATGCCTTGATGCGTGGCAAGAATGCAGAGTAATCGGATGCGCCTAGCGGGTGACGAATATCCGCCAATGTAGTAGCGCCCATCTCTTTACCAGCACGCTCAAAAGCGCGAACCATCTCGTGGCCGTAAGCATAGTCTGCGGTCAGGAATACGATCTTTTTGCCAAAGCGAGGGATAGAGTAGCGAGCTACTGCGCCTGCTGTCATAGTTGGATTCAAGGCTTCATGGAATGTATATACACTCCAATCTTTGGCTTCGTTAATCGCATCAGACTGGCTGATGGAATTAAAGAGCACCTTGCGCTCTTTACAGACGGCATTGATAGAGAGTTGGGTTGCAGCGGAAAGTGAGCCCACAACAAAGTTCACCTTGTCTTTTTCAATCAACTCAAGAGTGCGTGTCGCAGCTTCGCCTGGATTCAGTTTGTCATCGCGAACTAAGAGTTCAGCTTTGCGACCATTGAAGCCGCCCGCATCGTTGAATTCTTTAATAGCTAATTCAGCAGCCTTAACTTGGTCCTGCGCTTCAGCAGAGAATGGGCCAGTTAGTGGTGTAGGAAAGCCAATCTTAATAGTTTCAGATTGGGCGCTTGCCATGTTCATCCAAAGCGGGGTGCTAGCTGCAGCAGCTCCGCCGATTAACATTTTTCTTCTAGTTTGATTCGTTACTTTTTGTTTCATGGTTGTCTCCTCCATTTAAAACAGTTTATTAATAAGAATACTTTTTGCTTCATAAATCTTAACTGAATGCTTCTGGTAATGCGAATATCTACATCTAGTTTTTTTAATGCGACTCTGGAACTGCTTTCCCTTCTGCTAGCAAGGTGCTGAGATCAATTGCTGTCTCCGCCATCACGGTATCCGCATTTCTGCGTAGGCTATTGCCATCCCTAGTGCCTTTGCTACCTTGTGCTTGCATGTAGCGGCCTAAGTATTGCGCTCTTGCAACTACCTGTTGCCCAAGCTTAAGTCGTTCCTTACCATATGCTTCGAGTGCCGAAGGGTTTGCGCCCAATGCGGCAATGTGCCGTGCAATTGCCATTGCCTCATCACCCGCTTTTGTAACTCCCATACCAACATGTGGTCGTCCAACAAAAGCTGCATCACCCATTAAAGCAATTCTGCCGAAGACAATTTGCTCTGATCGAACATCGTAAATTGCTTGCAAAAAGGGTGAGGCTGTTTTTTCTAAAATTTCTGCATATTGAGGAGCCAGAATTTCCCGAGCAATCGTTCGCATTTCAGCAATGTGCTTCCATGACACTTTGAGTGGTGGGATGCCGGTTGGATAGTGGTGACCATCCGCATCCGTCAACAGTTTGCCTAGCTCACTCTCTTCAGATGCGGGGCGATACCAAACAAAGTTATAGCGCCGTTTGCCTAGTCTGGTGTCATTGCCAGGGCCTGCAACGGGGTAGCCGAGCATCTGTTCGCCATTAGGCAGACAGAATCCAAAGTAATTAAATAAGGTATCCAAGGTGTAATTTGATAAATGGCTTTCATCGCAAACACCTCGCCATGCAATGTATCCTGCATATTCAGGCTGAATATTTGGCGCTACTTGGGCTCTTACTGCAGAGCGAATGCCATCTGATGCAATCAGCAGCTCTGCCTGATAAGTGCTGCCATCTTCGCAAGTCACCTGAACACTGTTGGAATCTTGGCTAACTGTTTTTACATTCTTACCTTGTAGGTAACGCTCAGTTGGAAAATTCTCTTTCAATAGGTGGTAGAGGCGACTCCATGAAGTGAGGATTTGTGGAAGCGGCATTTCACCTAAGCTCTCACCATCAGCACCCAAGGTAACGCGCTTTGACACGGCAACTCCAAGACTGTCATCCACAGCGATCCCTGCTTCGCGTAAGGCATCTGCAAGCGCATCATGTGTCACGATTCCAGCACCTCGACCATCTAAGGAGCCAATCGCCTTTTCTAGTAAGGTGACATCGTGACCCTGGCGGAGCAATATATTGGCAGCAAATAAGCCCCCAAGGGATCCGCCGATGACGAGAATTTTTGCCATCTTTACTGTGCAGCCTTAGCATCAAGCGCTGCTTTTTCTGCTGCAGGGTAATTTAATTCAATCACGATACCGTTGGGATCATCTAAAAAGAGTTGGTGAAGCTGCAACACGGGCACTGTTCGCTGTCTACAAGGAACCCCTAATTTATCAAGCTGTGCAAGCTTGGCCTCCAAGCCTTTGGCAAAAAACGCGATGTGATCTACCGCCCCAGAGCCATATAGCGAGCTTGGGTCGCGCTCGCCAAGATATTGCTTCAATCCATTAGGATCATTCTTATCAATTGCAATGAGATGCAGCACTGCATTGGCCCAATCGTTTTCATCGCCGTTGTACAGCCAGACCCCTGGAAATGGAAACTCTGGGCGTGGCCCAACCGTTAAGCCTAGTACTTCACTATAAAACTGAGTAGTCTTCTCAATCTCAAGACTGCGGATGGAAAAATGATTTAGGCTGAGGTATGTCATATTAATTTTTACCATTAGTAAATAAAGCTTTTGCTGAGATCAGGTAGGAGCTAATGCGATCTTGAATAATTTCTTGTTCGGTATTGGGGTTCCCGGAGTCATAGATGGCTTGACCATAAATCCAACGGCGCATACCGATGTAAAAAATACCACCATGCAGGCCCATTAAAAACTCTAATTCTCGCTGTGAAGGCTTACCGCGCGTGCTGCGACCACAGTGTTTGCGAGTTTCTCGAATGAGTCTAGGCAATAGGCGATCACGCAATAGCTCAAAGAATCGATCGCTAATTGAGTGATCGCTTAAGCCCGAGAAAATCAAGATGCGTACGAAATCGTAGGTGAGAACCGTATTTGAATAGTCGATATAAAACGCATACAATTTTTCTTCTGGTGAAAGGCGCCTGTCGTCTAGCAACTTTTCCCATTCAGGCTTCCAGCGTGATTCAAAGACGTCCTCATACACCGCTTTGATTAATGCATCCTTTGTAGGGAAGTAGTGATAGAGCAGGGTGTGAGTAACGCCCAGCCCTTTTGTTAAGTTTCTGAGTTGCCCATCAATCCCATGTTTTGCAAAGTACTGAATTGCGCGATCTAGTATTTGGCGCTTACGATCTGCCGTACTCATTCTCCGGCGAGCAGGGACCTCAGAGGCAGTCACTTCTGAAGCGACGCTGTTTCTTGTGCTGCGGTCTCGATCGAAACTCATTGTCATCAGGGTTTATCCGAATTTGGCCTTATTGACCAAAAGTTAAATAATGGTACATTGTTGAACAATTGGTAGATAAGACTCTATTCGTACAAACCCCAAGGAGATGTAATGGAACTAAATGGCGAGCAACTCATTGCGGCTCCAATCCCAGAATCTCACCTGAGGAAATACACGCTAAGGTCATGTTCAAGATTGGACCAGTGAGAGCTAGATTCGCTGGAAAGCTTCTGTTGAGCGATGTCGTTCCCGATCAATCCTGTTCAATGGCATTTGAGGGATCGGGTGGTGCTGCAGGCTTTGCAAAAGGGCGCTCACGAGTTGAATTGAAGGCTGCTGAAGGTGGCACCTTGATTACTTATACGACGGAGGCCTCCATTGGGGGCAAGTTAGGACAAATTGGTGGCCGCTTAATCAGCGCTTCTGCCAAAAAGATTGCGGATGATTTTTTTCAGCGGTTTGCAAAAGAATTGGGTGGTGAGGTGATGCCCCTAGAGTCGGACGCACAGGCCGAATAAGGTTTGGCGATATAAATACAAAAGCAGTGGAGGAGACGAAATGAAAGCAGCAGCATTTGATTATGCAAAACCGAAGGTGCTTGGTGAGGCCTTAGCTTTGCTGGCTGAAGCCGGTGAAGATGCCCGTTTGATTGCAGGTGGCCAGACACTTTTGGCTACGCTCAACCTCCGCCTCTCAGAGCCTAGCATTCTGATTGACATTACCAATCTCGATGAGCTCAAAGGGATTTCTGTAGTCGGTGACCAATTGCGTATTGGAGCTTTAGTAACTCATACTGAAATTGAAGATTCAAAATTGATTGCGCAACATGCGCCGCTGCTTAAGGCTGCCGTGCCACATATCGCACACAGAGCTATCCGCAATCTAGGCACCTGGGGCGGCTCTTTGGTTTATGGAGATCCTGCGGCTGAATGGCCAGCCTGTAGTCTGGCACTTAATGCAACGATGTTGATTGCAGGTCCTGATGGCGAGCGTCGTATTTCAGCGCAAGACTTTTTCATTGATCTGTACACCACATCCTTGGAGCCCAATGAAATTCTTGTGGCAACTGACATGCCAATTGCAAGCAGTGATCAAGTTTTTTATTTTCATGAGTTAGCTCGTCGCCATGGAGACTATGCTGTTGCTGGCCTTGCCTTAGTTGCAAATAAAGCCGGCAATGTTCTAAGCGACTGCACTTTCACTTTCTTCTCTGTTGGTGCTACGCCGGTAATGGCGATAAAAGCTCAAGCCTTGGTTGAGGGCAAGCCTCTGAACGATGAGTTGATTGCTAGCGCAGTTGCCGCCGCTAGGGCGGAGATTGAGGTGATTGCAGATATCACTAACAGCGCAGAAACTAAACAACATTTAATTGGTGTTTTATTAGAGCGCGGCTTAAAGCATTTAATTGCTTAACTAATTATTAGAAAAATAAATCAAGTTCGGAGATTGAAATGAGCTTAAAGAAAAAAATTACGATGACCGTCAATGGTTCGCTAGTCAATGCTGAGATTGAGCCGCGTCGACATTTAGTGGATTTTTTGCGTGAAGATCTCCATTTAAAGGGGCCTCACCTAGGTTGTGAGCAGGGCGCATGCGGGGCCTGTACTGTCAAAGTTAATGGGCAAATCATTCGCGGCTGCTTATATTTGGCTGTGCAAGCTGATGGATGCGTTGTGGAGACAATTGAGGGCCTCACGAAAAGTGGTGTATTAGCAGACCTACAAGAAGCTTTCATGCGTCACAACGCAATGCAATGCGGATTTTGCTCCTCTGGAATGTTGCTTGCTGCTGCGGAGTTGATTGAAAAACAGCCTAAAGCGACGCGTGAAGAAGTGCGCGAATGGATCTCCGGAAATTACTGCCGTTGTACTGGTTATCACTCCATCGTAGATGCCATCATGGCCGTGCTAGAAGCTCGAGCCAAAGGCGAAAAAATTAAACCTGTTGTTGCTCTCGCTTAAGTAGACTGGGAAAACTGATTATGAATAAGCCAGCAGACCTCAAAGGATTAGCGCTTGATCCAGTAACAAATGATCAACGCTACATTGGTAATAGTGAACCTCGGCATAAAGCGCGTCGACTCATCGAGGGTCAAGGTACTTATGTAGACGATATTCAATTGCCCAGAATGGGGCATGTGGTGTATTGGCGTTCGCCGGTAGCCCATATGAAAATTGGAAAAATTCATATTGAACAAGCAAGCAAAATGCCGGGTGTACTTGCCATAGTTGATGGCGTCAAGATGGCAGAGCTTTGTAAGCCATGGGTTGCCACTTTAGGTCATCTGGCTGGCATGAAGTCTGCCCCTCAATATGCATTAGCAATTGATAGAGCTTGCTGGCAAGGTGAGCCAGTAGTTGCTGTAGTTGCAGAGACGCGTGCTCAGGCAGAAGATGCTTTGCAGTTAGTAGACGTTGAGTGGGAGGAGTTGCCTGCGGTAGTCTCTATGGAAACGGCATTGGATGCAGAGACGCCAGTAATTCATCCAGAGCTTGGTGACAACCTCTGCTTTACGCGTAGCTTAGATGTTGGCCAGGTGGATGAAGTGTTCGCATCCGCCGATGTTGTTGCAGAAGCAACCTTTGGTTTTGGTCGCCACACTGGTGTGACCTTAGAGCCTCGTTGCCAAATTGCCGACTACAACCCTGGTGATCGCCGTCTGACGGTTTATCACTCACAGCAAGCGCCGCACATGATGCAAGATTTATATTGCCGTCAGTTTGGCCTGTCTGAATCGGATGTCCATGTTATCTGTAAAGATGTTGGCGGTTCTTTTGGCATCAAGGTTCACGCATATCCAGATGATTTTGCAACGGTGGGTTTGGCGATGATGTTAGAGCGTCCAGTCAAATTTGTTGCTGATCGACTTGAATCATTTACGAGTGATATTCATGCGCGTGAGCATCGAATTAAGGGGCGCATTGCGGCCAATAAAGATGGCGACATCTTGGCCTTTGAGATCGATGATCTTACTGCCATCGGCCCCTATTCCATGTTCCCTAGAACCAGCGCGATTGAGGGCAATCAAGTCGTCAACTTGGTTGGTGGTCCATACAAGCATCAACATTACAGAGCCAAGCTCAATGTAGTGTTTCAGAATAAAACGCCTACCTGCCAATATCGTGGAGTAGGGCATCCGATTGCCTGCGCTGTGACTGAAGGTTTGGTGGATTTAGCTGCGCAAAAGTTAAAGATGGACCCTTTGGAGTTTCGCAAGCGTAATGTGATTCCTGATGATGCATATCCTTGCTCCGGTATTTCAGGAATTAAGTTAGAAGTGTTATCGCATGAGCAATGCCTGCGAACTATTGAAAAGATGATGGACTATTCTGCTTTGCGCAAAGAGCAGGCTGAGTTGCGCAAAAAGGGCATCTATCGCGGAATTGGCTTTGCCACCTTAATTGAGTTAACTAACCCAAGTCCAGCCTTCTATGGTGTAGGCGGCGCTCGCATTGCCTCTCAGGATGGCGCTTCTGCTCGATTAGATCCTAGTGGTGTGGTTTCCATATTGATTGGTGTTGGTGAGCAGGGTCAAGGTACTGAAGGCATCTATGCCCAAATTGCTGCCGATGCTGTTGGACTCTCTATTAAAGACGTTCGCATTATTACTGGAGATACCGATGTAACCCCTTATGGTGGTGGAACTTGGGCTTCTCGTGGTGCTGGAGTTGGTGGCGAAGCAGTGTTATTGGCATGTCAGGCTCTCCAAGAGAATATCTTGAAGCTTGCTGGCGCTATCTTGAATAGATCGCCTGAGGAGTTGTTAGTGCGTCGTGGTCATGTTTTGGATAAAGCAACCGGCGAGCAGTTACTCCCGTTTAGCGAGATTGGTCGTATTGGGTATTTCCGTACCGATACTTTGCCAGTCGGATTCTCCGCTGATTTGATGGTGACACGTCATTACACTCAAAAAGAGTATCCATTTATCTTTACTAATGGTGTTCAGGCGTCTTATGTTGAGGTGGATCCCGACACTGGATTTGTAAAGCTCTTAAAGCATTGGGCGGTTGAGGATTGCGGCCGTGTACTCAATCCGATGTTGGTCGATGAGCAAGTGCGCGGAGCAATTGTTCAGGGTATTGGCGGCGTTCTTTTCGAAGAGTGTCTCTATGACGATAGTGGCCTACTGCGGAATGGCAGCATGGCTGATTATTTGGTTCCTATGGCTAACGAAATGCCGGATATTGAAGTGGCTCACGTAGAGACCCCAACCCAGTCATCCAAGTTGGGGGCAAAAGGCGCTGGTGAGGCTGGTACTGCCGGGGCTCCTGGAGCGGTCCAGAATGCGATTAACGATGCTTTGGTGCCTTTTAATACTGCAGTGTTTGATCAGCCCATCACTTGTGAAAAGATTCTGAAGGCCCTTGGCAAGGTGTAATTAAGAGTTCGCCCTAATTTACGCATTCCCCGTATCAAAGGGGTTGCCGCATCCTGTAACATCAAGTTTTGACCATCCGCAAGCCCTCATTAGGGGGTTTGCGATTAACTTGATATCGCGAGTAAGAATATGTCTCATTTAAAAGGTAAAACCGCTCTAGTTACTGGCTCGACTAGTGGCATTGGATTGGCAATGGCTATCGGGTTGGCAAAGCAGGGTGCCAATATTATGGTTAACGGCTTTGGTGAGAAAGATGCGGCTGTTGCTGCCATTAAAGCTTGCGGCGTCGAAGTGGATTACCACGGTGCCGATATGAGCAAACCTGCTGAGATAGAAGATCTCATCAAGCAAACTGAAAAGCGATTTGGCTCACTAGATATATTGGTAAATAATGCAGGCATTCAATACACAGCAAATATTGAAGACTTTCCAGCTGATAAATGGGAATCGATTATCGCCATTAATCTAAGCTCAGCTTTTTATACATCTCACCATGCTTTGCCTGGAATGAAGAAGCGTAACTGGGGCCGAATTATTAATATCGCATCGGTTCATGGTTTGGTTGGCTCTATTCAAAAATCGGCTTACGTTGCCGCAAAACATGGCATTGTTGGCTTAACGAAAGTAACCGCGCTTGAAAATGCCAAGACTGGAATTACCTGTAACGCAATTTGCCCAGGATGGGTTCTGACCCCCTTGGTGCAAAAGCAGGTAGATGCGCGCGCAGAACGCGATGGGATTTCAAATGAAGAGGCCAAAAAAGCCTTAGTTTCCGAGAAACAGCCCTCGGGCGAGTTTGTTGCTCCAGAGCAATTGGCTGCATTGGCTGTTTTCCTCTGTGGTCCCGATGCCTCTGAGGTCCGTGGGGTCGCCTGGAACATGGATGGCGGCTGGACTGCCCAGTAATCCCAAGGGAGGGGTGATACAAGGTAACCCCCTTTCCATACCCAAACAAAATCGCCAGAATCGTCTATAGTTAGGGCGAATATGGCTGCTATAGCTACCGATTAATATGTCTTACAAGGAAAAAATGATGGAACATACATTACCTCAGCTACCTTACGCATTAGATGCGCTTTCACCATTCATCTCAAAAGAAACTCTAGAGTTTCACTATGGCAAACACCATCAAGCCTATGTAACCAATTTGAACAACTTGGTTAAAGGTACTGAATTTGAAAATGCTTCCTTAGAAGACATCATTAAAAAATCGTCTGGCGGTGTTTTTAATAACGCAGCCCAAGTATGGAACCATACCTTTTACTGGAACAGCATGAAGCCCAATGGCGGCGGTGCTCCAACCGGCCCCTTAGCTGATGCTATTAATGCTAAGTGGGGCTCTTTTGATAAATTCAAAGAAGAATTCACAAAGTGTGCGGTTGGTACATTTGGATCTGGCTGGGCTTGGTTGGTTAAAAAGGCGGATGGCTCTCTGGATTTGGCTTCAACAAGCAATGCGGCCACACCTTTAACTACGGACGCAAAGCCTTTGATGACTTGCGACGTTTGGGAGCATGCTTATTACATTGATACTCGTAATGCTCGTCCAAAGTACGTAGAAAATTTCTGGAATGTAGTGAACTGGGATTTTGCTAGCAAGAATTTTGCCTAATATCTCCTGATATATACATTTTTATCAAGAAAGCTTTTATGTCATCTATCTTTACCTCATTGGGGCGCACGGTTTTAGCTGGTTTTGTGCTTCTTGCATTAATTATTTTGGCTTTGGGTGCAAATCTCAGCTCAATTGAATTGCCTTTCTTATTCCGTTGGATTCACGTGATGGTTGGCGTGATGTGGATTGGTCTGCTTTGGTATTTCAATTTTGTTCAGATTCCTTCCATGTCAAAAATTCCAGATGAGCAAAAACCTGCGATTGGAAAAGTAATTGCTCCAACAGCATTATTTTGGTTCCGCTGGGCGGCCTTGTTTACTGTTGTTAGCGGTTTGATCCTGGCTGTGTTGAATGGCTATGCACATCAAGCATTTACCTTGCAGGCTCCATTTCGCGCAATTGGTTTAGGTATGTGGATTGCCTTGGTAATGGCTTTCAATGTTTGGTTCATCATTTGGCCGAATCAAAAACGTGCCTTAGGTATCGTTGCGGTTGAGCCGGATGTTAAAGCAAAGTCTGCACGTGTTGCGATGTTGACTTCACGCTTTAATACGATGCTTTCCGTGCCAATGTTGTTTTTGATGGTTGCTCAATCACACAACGCAACCTGGTTTGTGATCGTTTAACAAGTTAGCTGCTGTGCATCATTAAAAAGGCCCGTAATAGCGGGCCTTTTCTTATTCAGTAACCATTTGAAATTGCAAGACAGAATCAGCTGTTATTGTAGTATCGGCGGAAGTTCTTTAGTGAGTGCACCGCGCTGGGCTGTTGCCGTTCCTAGAAGTGCAAAGCCGAGTAGCTTACCCTCGCTCGATTCGAAGCGCGCTTCAATGCCGCCTTCAATTGAATTAATCTTCCACTCGCCCAAAGCACCTTTGGCTGGCGGTGAAACGATGTTTGGCAATGCGGGAGTCTTCACCATCACCGGCATAGCTGGGTAGGTAAGCGCTATTTCCTGTCCGAGGAGGTTTGGGGCTAATGCACGTGCTGCCTGCATGATGGGCATGACATAGGGGAGAACCAAGCCTTCAACCTCAGCACAGTCTCCAATGGCGTATACGTTTTTGGCGCTAGTTTCTAGCTGACGGTTGACGGTGATGCCTGAGTCAGTTGCAATTCCAGCTGCTTTAGCTAAATCCAAACGGGGCTTAAGGCCAACAGCCGATAGAAATACATCGCTAGTAATCACTGATCCATTGGCCAGGGTGATGGACAGAGAGTCACCAGCGCGATCAATGGATTGCACTGTAGTTCCAAAGTGCCAGCTAACACCTGCCTCGCCGAGTTTGGCTTGAAGTGCTTGCGCTGCTGCTTCGGGAAGGAGACGACCCAAAGCTTGCGGCGCCAAATCAATCACATCCACTTGATAAGATCCCAAAATCAAATCGTTTGCAAATTCACACCCAATAAGGCCTGCTCCTAGAATGGTGATACGTTTTTTACCTGCAATCGATTTACGAAACTGCGCATATTCTTCTAGGTCATTGACGGTGATGACCTCATTTGAAGCATTACCCTGTAAAGGTAGGCGAATTTGGTCAGCACCCAAGCCTAGAACCAACTTTCCATAAGAAACACTTCCTTTGGATGTTGTAATGGTTTGAGCGACGGTATCAATTGCAGTGACATCAGCATCACCCAGAATGGTCATCTCTAGTTGTGTTGCCATACCTTCGGCATTGGTAGAAACCAATTGCTCGGCAGACTTGTTACTTGCCAACGCTGTAGAGAGCATAGGCTTTGAATAGAAATAGCCTGGCTCACGGGTCACTAGCGTAATCGGTACAGTCTTATCGAGTTTGCGAAGTTCACGAATGACGGTGTATCCAGCTAAGCCGCTACCAATGATGACAATTCCTGATGGTGATGCTTGATTCTGACGATCCAAAGCTGGACTCCCTAGTAAAGCAGTTAAACGATTGGTGTACGGATTAAATTAAGAAATTTGAACCATTTCAAAATCCGATTTTGCTACGCCACAGTCTGGGCATTCCCAGTCTTCAGGGATGTCAGCCCAGGCAGTGCCGGCAGGAATGCCGTCTTCCGGTAAGCCCTTTGCTTCGTCATAGATGAAGCCACATACGATACATTGCCAAGAATTCATGATGTTTCCTTAAAGATAATTCGATCAGTTTAAATTTATTTTCGTTTTATTTCTGAACTTGCTCAGACTGCTGCAAATTCTTTAGCTTTTTCTAAGGCCTTCTTGTAGTGGTTGGCATGACGCTCCTCTACATTGGCTAAGGCCGCAAAGCGTTTTGCTGCCTTAGCTAACATTGCCTGAAATTGCTCAGCATGCTCTTTTGACTCGGCAATTTGCTCATCAATTTCTGCTACTGCTGCCAAATTGCCTTCATCAACTGCTGTTTTACGAAAGTTTGGATACATTTCTGTGTATTCATACGTTTCACCCTCGATTGCGATCTCTAAGGCGCGAGCTGGGGTAATCGTATTGGCAGGGTGGAGTAAGTCTAGGTGACCAAAGGCGTGCATGACTTCTTGATCAGCAGTTGCCTCAAAGATTTCAGCGGTTTCGATATCGCCGGCAGCGCGCGCTAATTTTGCAAAGTAGCGATATTTAATGTGTGCCATAGATTCACCTGCAAATGCAGACTCTAAGTTTTGGATGGTTTTAATTTCTGGGCGGGCCATTTTCATTCCTTTTTCATATTGATTGGTAAGAGGTGTTTAACACCATGGAGTGAATTCTGAACCTCGAAAGATTATCAGTCCAGTAAATAATAATGATATTATTTATCTAATAAATTGATTATAGGGACTTTTTGAAATCATGGCTGCTCTACCTTCATTACGTCAACTTCGTTATTTTGTAGCTATTGCTCAGGAGCTCAATTTCACTCGTGCTGCAGAGGCTTGCTTTGTAGGTCAATCTACCTTGAGTGCGGGCTTAAAAGAGCTTGAGGACGGTCTAGGAGTTCGCTTAGTGGAGCGAGATCGCCAAAATGTGGCCATCACCCCAATTGGCTTGGAAATTTTAGAGAGATCTAAGGCAATCTTGGCATCCTCTCAAGATCTGGTGGAATACGCCGACGCTGTTGGTAAGCCAATGGCTGGAACTATTCGGCTTGGTGTGATCCCAACGATTGCACCGTTCTTATTGCCTAACGTCATGCCTGATATTCGTACCCGTTTCCCCAGTCTCAAAATTGCCTTGAGAGAAGACCTGACGGCTAATCTGTTAACTAGACTGGCCGAGCATCAATTGGATTTCATTCTGATTGCTTTACCTTATGAAACCTCAGGCTTATTGGTTAAAGAGTTATTTGATGATGAGTTTTGGTTGGTTGCCCGAGAGGATGATCCAGCCCTGAAAGGGAAAGAAATTCAACTACCCGCAAAAATGGCCGAGAGACTATTGCTTTTAGAGGAAGGGCACTGCTTGCGTGAACACACACTGCAAGCCTGTAAGCGCTCAGATATTCGTAAGGCGGATGGAATGGAGGCGACCAGTTTGCTCACTCTGCTCCAGATGGTGGACTCTGGAATGGGGATAGCATTGCTTCCGGAGATGGCAGTGAGAGGCGGCTTGTTAAATGGCACCAGCTTAGAGGCTCGCCCACTGGCTCCCCCTGCACCAAAGCGGGTGATTGCTTTAGTGGCCCGCTCTTCTACTGCCCACTTAGAGGAGTTTCAGGCCTTCTCTGATTGCATACAAGCTCGCTTTAAGCGAGGTGCAAAGAGCGGGCGTGGGGCAGTTAAGGGTTTGCGCAAGGAGTAAGCAAGAAGTGATCTTTCTTGCTACAGTCAGCATTCAATAATTTTTATCAGTAAAACAGAAAGAGTCTCATGTCCGGAAAAGAAATCATGTTTACCCCCGTCAAGCTTGGCTCTATTGAGCTAAAGAACCGTCTTGTGATGGCGCCACTTACCAGAATGCGCGCTATTGAAGGGGATGTGCCAAATCCACTGGCAAAAACATATTATGAGCAAAGGGCGACTGCTGGTCTGATCATTAGTGAGGCCACACAAATCTCTCCGCTTGGAAAAGGCTATCCAGCAACTCCTGGAATTTATTCTGCTGAGCAAACTGCTGCATGGAAAGAGATTGTGGGTGCGGTACATGCCAAAGGCGGCAAGATGGTGGCTCAGCTATGGCATGTGGGTCGTATTTCTCATTCATCTTTGCACCCTGAGCAGGGTTTGCCGGAAGCGCCATCTGCAATTGCACCCGCTGGCCAAACGTATGGCGCCGATTGGAAGTTGCACGATTATGAAATTCCAAAGGCAATGACAACTGAAGATATTGCCGGGCTTCTCAAAGATTTTGAATTGGCTGCTGCCAATGCAAAAGCAGCCGGTTTTGATGGTGTGGAAATTCACTCTGCGAACGGTTACTTGCTAGATCAGTTCTTGCAAGATAAAACCAATCAACGCACTGATGGCTACGGTGGTTCAATCGAAAACCGTATTCGTTTATTGGGTGAGGTTGTTGAATCTGTTGCTAAGGTCTACCCAAGTGATCGTATCGGTGTGCGCCTATCACCATACGGTAGCTTTAATGATATGGCTGATAGCGATCCAGTCGCTTTGTTCACTGCGGTGATTCAAAAACTCAACAACTACAAGCTTTCCTATGTACATATGATTGAGCCACGCTCTACTAGTGCTGGTGGCAATGATCAAGTGAACGCAGGGGCACCGCTGACTTCAGAGATGTTCCGAGCAGTCTATCAAGGTCAATTTATTAGTGCCGGTGGATATGATCAAGCTATGGGCGAGGCTGTGCTTGAGGCTGGTTTAGCCGATGCAGTCGCCTATGGACGTTTGTATATTGCTAATCCAGATTTAGCGGAGCGTTTCCAGCAAGGCGCGGCTCTAAATGCTTATAACCGTGCAACGTTTTATGGTGGAGCAGAAGTAGGGTATACGGACTACCCAGCACTCTAATGTAAAGATCGATCAAGGCCTCTATCGAAAGATGGGGCCTTACTTTTTATCGTCAGGATCTTTTAAGAGGTCATAGTGGTTAGCCACGAGAAGCATAGCGATAGATGCACATCCCATCGCAAAGAATTCCCATTGATGAAGCATGGCTGTACCAGTGACGGTCATTAAGATGGTCCATCCAACTGCCATCTTAGCTTTTTTGCTTAAAGGTTTCATATATCGGAACTGAGGTAAAAATTATCTAATGGTAAGTCTAGCTCTAGCGCTCAACTCATTCGGGGTGCCGCGTTTATCAATCTGAGAAAGTCTGAGGGCTTCTTGTTCAAAATCAATTTGAGCCGGATGAAACTCCAGATTGCCAAGGTGAATGACATAGGTCCACACGAGCTCGCGACCCCTATCTTTATATACATCTACAACGCGCTTCATTTTGTAAGACCTATGGTGGGTATGGATCTCTGTGCAGAGTTCATATTGTGTTTTAAATTAATCAAATTTCGTGGATCTATACGGATAACGCCACCACGAGGGCTATCAATGTCTGCAATCAAAAAGAAGGAGGTGGAAATCATTGTTGGGAAAATCATAAAGAGGCCAACATTGCGTCTAAAGTTCCGTGCGCCAAAACCTACCAAGATATTGGCACCAACTGCGATTGCTGCCATCAGCCACCATGCAGCAGCGGGGATGCGATTCCACCAAGCTGCCTGAGTGTAGCCTTGGGTGTTAATGACATCATTCATTCCGGAGATCACTAGCGCAATAGTGGGAGTTGACTGTGTTCGTGCCACGGGGAGCAACTCATTCCACATCGCATTTTCAAGCGCAAGAGTACGCTGAGTAATTTGTTTTGCTGTCTCTCTATCTTGCTTAGAGTAAAACAAGATGCGCTGATCTAAGTATTCGTTGAGCAACCCTTTGATGCTCTGTGCAGTATTGCTGGGCAAAAGATCTGCTCGCAAGAATTCAGTCCCAATCGCATTTGCCTCAGCCTCTTCATAAGTCTGTCTCAAATCGTATCGCGCGATCGCCATTGAAAAGGTAAAGCCGATGATCAAGCCCAGCAAGGTTAGTGTTGCCGTCTGAATAATGCCTAAGTCCGCTGAGGTCTCGGTATCTTTAGTGCGGTATTTGCTCAGTACCGCATAGCCAAACCACACTGAGCCCGATAGGACTACAGCAGATATGAAAAAAACCAGTACGGGGTAATTGGCTAAGTGTGGAATATTAAAAAGTTCCCGGATACAAAATATCCTTAGTCACATTGTGAATGTCACGGTGACCTGTAAAGGCCATGGTGATATCCAATTCATTATGAATAATGTCTAGACATTTAGTAACACCAGCTTCGCCCATGGCACCCAAGCCATAGAGGAAGGGGCGACCAATCATCGTGCCACGTGCACCCAATGCCCAAGCCTTCAAAACATCCTGGCCTGACCGAATGCCGCCATCCATCCAAACCTCAATGTCTTTACCAACGGCATTGACGATGCCAGGCAATGCCTTGATGCTGGAAATAGCGCCATCTAATTGACGGCCGCCATGGTTCGAAACGATCAATGCATCTGCGCCAGAGTTTGCGGCAAAGCGGGCATCCTCTTCATCCAAGATGCCTTTGATAATTAACTTGCCACCCCACAGTTTTTTAATCCACTCCACATCATCCCAGCTGAGACCTGGATCAAACTGCTCAGCCGTCCAAGAGGAGAGGGAGGACATATTGCCAACACCAGTGGCGTGACCAACAATATTGCGAAAGGTTCTGCGCGGAGTCATAGCCATGCCCATGCACCAGCGTGGCTTGGTCATCATATTGATCATGTTGGCAATGGTTAGCTTTGGAGGGGCAGACAAACCATTTTTTAAATCTTTATGACGTTGACCGAGGATTTGTAAATCCAAAGTCAATACCAGCGCGGAACACTTTGCTGATTTGGCGCGCTCAATGAGACGCTCAATAAAGCCGCGGTCTTTCATGACATAGAGCTGAAACCAAAATGGTTTAGTGGTGCGCTCTGCTACATCTTCAATGGAGCAAATACTCATCGTGGAGAGGCAGAAAGGAACGCCAAATTTCTCTGCAGCACGGGCAGCCAAAATTTCACCGTCAGCATGTTGCATGCCAGTTAATCCAGTTGGTGCAAGTGCTACTGGCATTGCGACCTCTTGACCCACCATGGTTGTTTTGGTGGTGCGATTAGTCATATCTACGGCAACACGTTGACGTAATTTGATCTTCTGAAAATCGGATTCGTTGGCTCGGTAAGTAGATTCAGTCCATGAGCCAGAGTCGGCATAGTCATAGAACATCTTAGGGGTGCGTTTTTGATGCAGAACTCGTAAATCTTCAATATTGGTGATGATTGTCACTAAAACCCCTTTATGTGTTGCCAATGTCAGTATCTGACGCTAATTTAAGCTCTATCTTAGCAATACCGAGCATTTGTTTCTACAATGCTTAGGGAAAGTCCTTCTTAGGGCTCAAAATACCCATTTCTAGCCTAAATCCTCCCGAATGCCTCATATCCCTTTGTCCACTGTGTTTTATTTGTCACTGGCGACTGCCTTGTGGGCAGGTAATGCGATAGCCGGAAGGGTTCTGGTCGGTAGTATTTCACCGATCACCTTAAGTGCGGTTCGCTGGGGTTTAGCGGCTGTCCTATTGCTTCCTTTTGGATGGCAAATTTTTAAACCGGGTAGTTCACTTTGGCAAAACAAGGGTCGCTTCTTGGTGTTGGGACTCTTAGGGGTGGGCAGTTATAACGTCCTGCTTTATCTTGCCTTGCAAACCTCGACAGCGATTAACGTGACCCTGATCGGTGCCAGCATGCCCATTTGGATGCTTTTTATCGGCGCCGTCTTTTATAAGGTCAAGCCATCACTTTTGCAGCTCTTAGGGGCGGTGGTTTCTTTGGTCGGAGTAACTGTGGTCTTAACCCGCGGTGAGCCTGCCAGCCTCTTGAGCATGGAAGTGGTGATGGGTGATTTGCTCATCATGTTTGCCACAATCCTTTGGGCTTTTTATAGCTGGATGATTAGTCAACCTGGTAAGAGTAACGAGCGGCAGTGGCCTTGGGCTGAGTTCTTGATGGCCCAAGTATTGATCGGCTTCATGTGGACGATGTTGTTCGAGGGTGCGGAGATTGCTACTGGACACGCTTTTATTGATCTGAATTACTGGACTGGCTCATTGATCCTCTTTGTCGCAATTGGACCATCTTTGATTGCCTATCGTTGCTGGGGTTTAGGGGTCAATGGCGCTGGACCTACGGTAGCAGGGTTCTTTGCCAACCTGATTCCCTTATTCACAGCACTACTCTCAGCTGCTATCTTGGGGGACCCACCCCAGCTCTTCCACGGCCTTGCCTTTACTCTCATTGTATTTGGTATTCTGGTTTCTTCCGCAACGAAGAAATGCAGGTAACCCCCTTCATTTGCCCAAAAAGCCCGTTTTTAAGGGCTAAGTACCCAAACAGCGCTAAATCAGTATCATTTAGGGCTAATCACACGATTTACTAGGAAATTACTATGCCAGGTTTACTCCCGAATGTTGATCCAGACGGTCTTTTAGAGTTCTCAGTTGTTTATACCGATCGCTCACTAAACCACATGTCTGAAGAGTTCAAAAAAGTCATGGTGGATATTTCTGGCGTCCTCAAGGATGCTTATAACGCTAGCACTGCAGTCATTGTTCCTGGTAGCGGTACTTTTGGTATGGAAGCGGTTGCGCGTCAATTTGCTAATAATGAAAAGTGCCTGGTCTTACGTAACGGCTGGTTTAGTTACCGCTGGACTCAGATTTTTGATCTCGCCAACATTACCCAGGACATTACCGTTATCAAGGGTAAGCAATTGGAGAATGCAACGCAGGGTGTTTTTGCACCAGCGCCAATTGAAGAGGTGGTGGCTTTCATTAAGAAAGAAAAGCCTGCGGTTGTTTTCGCCCCTCACGTAGAAACTTCTGCCGGCATCATCTTGCCGGATGACTACCTTAAAGCTGTTGGTGAAGCTGTTCGCTCAGTCAATGGTTTATTTGTACTCGACTGCATCGCGTCAGGCGCAATGTGGGTGGACATGAAGGCTTGCAATGTAGATGTATTGATCACTGCGCCTCAAAAAGGTTGGAGTAGCTCACCTTGCTGTGCATTGATCGCCATGGGTGATAGAGCACGCGAGCGTATTGAATCTACTCAGAGCAGCAGCTTCTCAATGGATCTGAAGAAGTGGCTTCAAATTATGGAGGCCTATGAAAAGGGTGGTCATGTGTATCACACCACCATGCCTACAGATGCGCTCAAAATCTTACGCAATGTGATGAAAGAAACTCAGGCTCTAGGCTTTGCTGCGCTCAAGGCGAAGCAGCAAGAGTTGGGTGACAAGGTTCGTGCTTTATTGGTATCAAATGGCTATCACTCAGTTTCAGCAAAAGGCTTTCAGTCTCCTGGCGTAGTGGTGAGCTATACCAAAGATCCAGATATTCAATCAGGCAAGAAGTTTATTGCTCTCGGTTTGCAAACCGCTGCAGGCGTACCGCTGCAGTGTGATGAGCGTCCAGACTTCCGTACCTTCCGTATTGGTTTATTTGGCCTAGAGAAGTTGGCTCACGTTGATCGTGCAGTTGGTCATCTTGCAACAGCCCTAGAAAAGATTACTGAGACTGAAGCGCAGCCAGCTTAATTAGCATAAGTACTCAACTGAAAAGGCCGTCTTAGGACGGCTTTTTCATTACCTCAAGTGCAAGCGGGTTAGGCGTTGCTTCACCTACCTTAGTTAACACATTGGTATCGAGGTGATGAAAAGGTTCGGCCTGACCTTTAATCATCATTATCGTATCTTGTTCGTAAGACCAGGTGCCGTCCTCTAGGATCGTCACCATGATGCGGTATTCAATTGTCTTGAAGGCGTAGTCTAAAAAAGGGTTGGAAGAAATTCCGGCGGTCGGATCATCAATCTTGGCAACGCACTCAAACTGAGTTGCATTAGCGGACGCCTTTCCTGTCGCCATGGTAATCATGCCGCGGGGAATGGTGAGAGTGTGAATAATGGATCCGGTTGCAGGTTCCCAAAGCCAGTAGCCAACCTGATCATGATAAGTTTTGACTTGATCTGGTTTGGTGATATGCAAGTGATAGCGCAAGCCATAAAATAATTGCGGTCCATTGGTTTGTGGATCAATTGGCTGCATCTCAATGCGCTCGGTGTACACCTGCTTCTTTGGACCTTCAGCTTTGGGTTTGATATCCAAACCCCGTTGACCTTCCCAAATACCGGCAAGCCGGGTGAGGGGTCCCAGGTTTTCTAGGGTATTGATCGAGTATCCCTGAGGCTCTGTATAGATATCAGCAGGAAAAGAGTTCATAGGGACGCCTTGGTTAAATGAAGTATTTTTGACAGTTTATTGGGTATTATTAAAACATCTACAAATCCATTGGAGCCTTAAATGAAAACTCACTTTGCAAAACTGACTTTGGCTGTGCTCATTTCTACCTCAATTGGTTTGTCGCCTCTTACTGTGATGGCAGCAGATCCAGCTCCAGTAGGTACCCCTGCAGCTGCCCCTGCGGCAGTACCCGCAACTCCAGCTACGCCTGCCGCTCAGCCAGAGAAGGCTGCAAAAAAGACTGCTAAAAAGTCAAAGAAAGATAAAAAAGCAGAGAAGAAGTCTAAGAAAAAATCCAAAAAGAAAGCCAAGGCAGCTCAAGAGCCGGCAGCCACTCAGCAGTAAATTAGTAGCACTACACTGCGCCGCTAATTTAAGGGGTCAGATCCCTCAAGGTCTAAGGACTTTGTGGAATTGGGTCCCTTTTGCTTTCTAGGGGCATCGTTGCGTACCAGCAACCACATCGCCCCGATTACTAAACTCATTCCACTAAGCTGAATCCAGGTAATAGGTTCGGACAGTACGATCCAACCCATAAACAGTGTTGAGACAGGGCCTAGTATTCCAGCTTGAGCAACTAGTGGCGATCCAATGCGATTAATCGCAATCATGATTAATAACATCGGAATGACGGTACACAGGCTCGCGTTGAGAAGGCTGAGCCAGTAGATTTGCTGTACTTGCGTAAATACAGCCCTAGGATCGTAAATTAGAATTTGAATGACGCTCATCAGCGCTGATGCGGAGCTGGCATAGACCACCATGCGCACACTCCCCACACGCTTTACCATTTCACCAGATCCAATCATGTAGATTGCATATGAGCATGCGCTAGCAAAGATCAGCAACATCCCCAGAATAGCCATTGATCCAGTAGAGTTGGCATCTTGGATGAATACTACAATGACACCCAGGTAACCCACTACGAGTGCATACCATTGCAAGCGACTAATAGGTTTATTCAATACAAAATAAGAGATCAGCAGCACGATGGTTGGTGTGAGATACAGAACAATGCGCTCCAGCCCTACGGAGATATATTGCAAGCCCAGAAAGTCGAGATAACTAGAGAGAAAGTAGCCCATAAATCCCAAGACAAATACCTTGATTTGATCTTGCCATGTGAGCGGGCTCATCACCTGTCTGCGCGCCTGCCACCAATAAATTCCCCAAAAGAGGGGAAGGGCCATCAACATCCTCAAGGCAATTAGGGTCTCGGCATTTGCACCATAGCCAAAAGCGAGTTTGATCAGAATCGCTTTTCCGGAAAATAGTACGGAGCCAAGGCCGGCCATTAAAAGGCCGTAGATATAACGCCGATGATGAAGAATTCCGCTGGCTGATTGCATGCTGTTTTATAACAGCTTATTGAGAAGACTCCGCATCTCTAAGATGACCTCAGTTGGAGTAAGCCCAATGGGGCCAATTTGTTTGGCCACCAAGCTATCGGCTGCCGATGCGTGGAGCTGAACTCCAATGCAACTGGCTTCCCATAGGTTGATCCTGTGGCGTATGCCTTGAGCGGCGATTGCTGCAATAGTGCCAGTGAGGACATCACCCATCCCGCCGACGGCCATGCCAGGATTACCTTGCTTGCATTGCACTGCTTGCTGAAGGGGTGAAGCGATCAAAGTATGTTGACCCTTCAGAACGACGATGGAGTCAGTGAGTGTGACTAAGTCGGATAATGCGGCAAGACGATTTTCTTGAACAGCTGCTGCAGAAGTATTGAGAAGATTGGCTGCCTCTCCAGGATGTGGTGTGAGAACAGTCATGCCTGGAGACACTTTATTCCGCTGCTTGAGAAGTTCTAAATATTCAGGGGTATCGGCGATTAAATTGAGCGCATCTGCATCAATCACGAGTGGAATTTTTGGGTATCTCAATGCCGCAATCAGCCAATCTCTCGCAAGCTCAGAGAAACCCAGGCCTGGACCAATTGCTATGACATCGGGCGCGGTTGTATCTAATTGCTCTTGAGCATTAAAGCTGGCCAAGCGCACCATGAGTTCAGCCTGCTCTGGCATTGCGTGAGCGGCAGTTGGATCCAGCATTTCTAAGATGGTCCAACCAGCCCCTAAGTGAAGCGCAGCGCTGCCAGATAACATGAGGGCGCCTGCCATGCAGGGTGCGCCACCAACGAGCAACACTTTACCGGCATCCCCTTTATGTTCTGAGGGCTTTCGCTTGAGTCGAGTAATGAGCTCGAGTGATCTCAGTTCCTTGGGGGGGTTCATGTGAATAGTATCTCTCAGATGAGTGGCTTAACAATGTATTTTATCGGGAGTATGCTTAAGAAATGAAAATACAATTTCTTGGCGCAGCGGGTGAGGTGACGGGATCAAGACATTCTGTAGAAGCTAGCATTGGTGGGCGTGATGTGAGGTTCATGGTTGACTTTGGTATGTTCCAGGGCGGGCGTGAGGCTACAGCAAAGAATCTAGAGTCACTCCCGTTTTCACCCAAGGAAATTGCTTTCGTTGTACTCACGCATGCCCATATTGACCATAGCGGTCTCTTGCCGAGACTGTGCGCTCAAGGATTTACCGGTCCGATCTATTGCACAGATGCGACATTCGAGTTGCTGAAAATTATGTTGCCAGATAGCGCTCATCTGCAGCGTTCCGATGTGGAGCGTGCGGTACGTAGACAAAAGGCAGGTAAGTGGCGCGGAGACTTGCCAGTAGCCTTGTACTCCATGGAAGAAGCAGAGCTAGCTCTTGGGCAATGCGAGATACTGCCTTATGGAAAACATTTGGAGCTTAGCCAAGGAATTGATCTAGAGTTTCAGAATGCAGGCCATATTCTGGGATCGGCAATTGCGGTGATCGATATTACTGAAGACTATTCCAAGAAAAAGCGCTGTGTTTTCTCTGGTGATATTGGTATGAAGGGTAAGCTATTAATGCCTGATCCCACTCTGATCCCTCAAGCCGATCTCGTCGTAGTCGAGTCAACCTACGGTGATCGCCTGCATAAGACATTGGCGGATACCGAGACTGAATTAATCGAAGTGGTGACCAGCACCTTGAATGCCCATGGAAACATTGTCATTCCTGCATTTGCTGTGGGTCGGACGCAAGAGATGCTGTTTTTATTAATTGATTTGGTAAAGCGAAATTTATTACCCCATTTGAGTATTTGGGTAGATTCTCCGATGGCAACTGCGGCTACCCATTTAACCCAACGTTTCTTTGCCGAGCTGGATAAAGAGTCGCAGTCAACTTTTGAGTGGTTCAAAAAAAATCCAGGGGCAGTCGACCTGAGATTCATTGCGGACGTAGAAGAGTCTAAAGCGCTTAATAAGATCAAGGGTGGGGCAATTATTATTTCTGCGAGTGGCATGTGTGATGCTGGTCGTATTGTTCATCACCTACAGAATAATTTGCCTCGAGCACAAAATGCCATCGTGATTACTGGTTTTCAGGCGTATGGCAGCTTAGGTCGTCGCCTAGTAGATAAAGCAGCTAAAGTTCGCCTCTTCGGCGAAGAGGTTGTGGTGCGAGCATCCATTCATACTATTGGTGGATTGTCTGCCCATGCAGACCAAGCAGGTTTACTGGATTGGTTGCGAGGCTTTCATTCAGCACCCAAGTCAGTATTTGTAGTTCATGGAGAGCCTGAGGCGTCAGCTGTTTTGGCACAAGCTATTCGTGAAGAGCTGGAGTGGAAGAATGTGGTCATTCCAGAGCGTTTGCACAGCTACTCTTGTTAAGTCCTACTCAGTCACATTAGCGCCCCAAGCTAGATAATAAAAAATGGACGAAAAAAAACCGCGGCGAACCGCGGCGTTTTATTCTCAAGAAGAGATTATTTCTTAGCGTCAGCTGCTGGAGCTGCTGCTGGTGCAGCTGGGGCTGCAGGTGCATCTTTTTTAGCTTCTTCCATATGAGCTGCTTCAGCACCATGCTTTTCGCCACCCATATCAATGTCGCCGTCGCCTTTGATGAGCAAGTAAGCTGTGGCAGAAATTAATACTAGTACCATGATGATGATTGAACGGTTGCTCATTGCTTTTCCTTCGGTTTGGTTAATATTCCCCAATATTAACGCCTGAATTGCTGATGGTAAATCCAAATTAGCCCTAGATTTCAAATTAATGCAATATTCTAGGTGGTAATACTGAGTCTCATAAGGCTTGGATTGGCTTCAGTACTTAGCCAATATGCTCTAAATTGAAAATAGACTATTTAATAAAAGGTTGTGATATGAGTTGCAAGCTCCCCGTCAACAATTCCCAAACCATCACTGATTTTCTGAGCCTGCAAAAAGGTCAGTTAGCAGAAGGGAGCTCTGAGGACTCCTATCGGTTTGCGTTTGACGATCAAGCGTTTTTAGTTCGTCGGGAAACTTTAGGTTTGCGCTTCCAGCTTGAGCTATTAAAGCCCGAGATTTTATTGCATGAGCAAGGCATTGAGCACACCATTACGGTATTTGGTTCCACTCGGTTTGTGAGCTGTAAGGCAGCTCATGAGCTAGAAAAGAATGCCAAAACACCGGAGGCAATAGCCGAAGCTAAGCGAGCTTTGCTGCACTGTAAATACTACGATTCGGCCAGAGAGTTTGGTGCAATCGTGGCGGCCTACAATTCCACCCAATCTGAGACTCGCAATAAGCTGCATATCGCTACGGGCGGGGGCCCCGGAATTATGGAGGCTGCTAATCGAGGTGCGTTTGAGGCAGGGGATAAGACTATTGGTTTTAACATTAGCCTGCCTAGAGAGCAGCATCCCAATCCCTACCTCACTCCAGGCTTAAGTTTCCGTTTTCACTATTTCGCTATTCGCAAAATGCATTTCATGCTCAGGGCAAGATCAATTGTGGCCTACCCAGGAGGTTTTGGTTCCTTTGATGAGCTCTTTGAAGTGCTGACCTTAATGCAAACTAAAAAAGTGGAACGTTTTCCAGTCATCTTGGTCGGGAAGTCATTCTGGCAGGAGGTGATCAATTTCAAGCAGATGCTTGAGCATGGAGTGATAGATCAAGCTGATATGGATTTAATTCACTTTGTAGAAACTGCTGAGGAAGCTTGGAAAATCATTCGTGACTGGTATCAGCTGGCCTGAGAACTGTAAAATAAGACCATTAACACCATGACTATCGCCAACACAGTAACCCTCGGCTCTGAACTGGATTTACCAGCCTATTTATTTGGTATTGCGATGTTACTAGTTGTGATGCTGGTGCATGGACTTGCTTTGCTTCAAATTGCAAAGCGCTATGAGGTGAAGTCTTTTCTCTACCTTTCAGAGCATAAGTACTCTTCAGTAGCTTTTGTGTTTTATGTCAGCGTACTTTGTTTATTCTTGACGCATATTTTTGAGATCATCCTTTGGGGTATTTCGCTGCGAGCATTTAATCTTCTGCCCAATTTAGGTGAGAGTATTTTATTTAGTGGTAGCACCTATACCGCTATGGGTTTTATGGATGATCTGCTGCCAAGCGGCTGGAAAATGTTAGCAATCATCATTGCCTTCTCGGGCATGTTTGCTTTTGCTTGGACAGCCTCCGTCATGATCTCGATGACCAAGAATTTCCGTCAAGCTTATACCCGCCTCCATATGCAAAAACTCAATCTTCCAGGTGAAGTCATTGAGCGCTTTAAGTAAATCATGAGTAAAGTCTGGGATGCCATCATTATTGGTGGCGGGGCAGCTGGCCTGTTTTGTGCGGGAGTTGCTGGTCAATTGGGCAAAAAAATCTTAGTGCTAGATCACGCTGATATCTTGTGTGAAAAAATTCGGATTAGTGGTGGCGGTCGCTGTAACTTTACAAATTTGCATAGCAGCCCAGCTAACTTTCTTTCCCTCAACCCCCATTTTGTAAAAAGCGCCCTGGCTCGTTATTCTGCAAAGGATTTTGTCAAGCTAGTGCAGTCCTATCGCATTGCCTATCATGAGAAACATCAAGGGCAGTTATTTTGCGATGATTCAGCCAAGCAAATTATTGAGATGCTACTTGGAGAGTGCGCTAAGGGTCATGTTGATATTCGTCATCCAGTCAAGGTAGAGTCGATCTCCAATGAGGCGGGCGTGTGGATCGTTAAAACTAATGCTGGTATTGAACGTACAGCATCTTTAGTCATGGCAACTGGTGGTTTACCAGTTCCTGCAATTGGCGCAACAGCCTATTCTTTGGATATCGCCAAGCAATATGGATTGAAGGTAGTGGATCCACGACCTGCATTAGTGCCGCTGTCATTTACTTCTGGTGAGTTTGATAATCTGATTGAGTTGTCTGGTTTGAGTTTGCCAGTTCGTATTGCGGCTGGCTCAAAAGGCAATCGTTACGGTGCCTGCCGTTTCAACGAAGACTTGTTGCTGACCCATAAAGGTCTCTCAGGACCAGCAGTCTTACAGGCCAGCAGTTACTGGACTGAAGGCGAGGCGATTCATATTGATTGGCTTGGTGCTGTTGAAGCTCACGGCCAATTTAGCTGTGATGAACTGTTTAACAATGAAGATAACCGCCTCAAGTTAACTGAAAATATTTTGGCTTCGGTAATGCCATTGCGCTTAGCCAAAGCATTTGCAGAGCAGAAAAATCTCTTGGGTAAAAAGTGGGCTGAGGTTTCCAAGAAGGATCGTCAGGCACTCAAAGAGCTCATTACTAATTGGTCGGTAAAACCTGCAGGAACCTTGGGTTGGAAAAAGGCTGAAGTCATGTTGGGGGGTGTTGATACCAAAGAGCTTGATGGTCAAACCATGATGGCTCGCAATCATCCCGGCTTGTATTTCATCGGTGAGTGTGTCGATGTGACTGGGCACCTTGGGGGCCATAACTTCCAGTGGGCTTGGGCTAGCGGTTTTGCTTGTGCCCAATCTATCTAGAGGTTTTTAAAACCTATAGATGCATTAGTTTGGCTGATTTCTCATCCAGTCGGCAGTATTAAAAAAAGACTCCTCTAGCTGAGCGCCAATCTGTCCATCAATACCGCAGTCTTCCATGGCGCGATACATGCAGGCCAGCCATTGATTACGCTCCTTCAAGCCAATTTTGAAAGGTAGATGTCGTGCGCGTAGCATTGGGTGACCATACTTTGGGGAGTAGACATCTGGACCACCAAGCCACCCCGTTAAAAAAAGCTTCAGCTTCTCTCGAGAGCTTGATAGGTTCTGGGAATGCATAGCTCGCAACTCTGCGAAGGGCTCTTCTAGCGCCATCAAATCATAAAATCGGTCGACTAATTCCTCAACCTTTGCTGCGCCACCAATAATCTCGTATGGGTTTTTTCTTTCGCTCATGGCTTAATTTTAATGCCAATACAGCGGGGAATTGGCAAGTCTCTCATTTGGGTATAGAGTAGAAATATAGGCTTCAAATTAATCGGTTCATTTATTTAACTCAGGGAGAGATGTAATGGATAAGAAAGATATTCAAGCATGGCAACAAGAAAAGGCTAAGGAGTTATTTGCTTATTCCCATAAATTATTGGATGCTGCCAAAGATCTGAGTGCGCACCACCTCGAAGAAATTCAATGGGGAATGAAAAATGCCATGGAGAGCGCCAAGTCTGCAGCAAAAAATGACCTTACCAAGCTCAAAGAGCTTCAGGAGTCTGCAACCAAAGAAGCGGCAAAACGCGCGACGGTATATCAGAAGAAGGTGAAGTCTGTTCTGAAAGATATTGGGGATGATGCAGCCGACGGAACTGAAAAGCATTTAGAAAAAGTCCGCAGCTCTTTAGTAAGCTGGCTTGAAGATGTCGAGGACAAAATTCCAGGACATGCTGATAAGTTATCTAAGGTAGTTCATGAGATGTCTACAACTGGTCAAAAAATGTTCAAAGAGGGGCGAAAAATTGTGAACCAGGTTGCGGATGCTGCTGAGAAAAATATTGAAGAACTCAGAAAATCTTCAGAGTCAAAGACGAAATCTAAATAAGTCTACGATAACTAAAATGAGCTCCAAGAAGCCACCTAGTACTGAACTGACCCCCAAAAGTTGGACAGTTTAATTAGGTTAGCACGAGGGATTGAGTTCGGTAATTTACCGGGCTCAATCCCTTTAGTTTTTGTTTGATCCGATCATGGTTGT
>NZ_NCJB01000273.1:0-3177 GCF_002282275.1 Polynucleobacter sp. 39-46-10
GTTTTGATTCTGGGTGATCAGTTAGATATCAATAGCCCATTAATAAAAAAACTCAATTCCAAGACTGATCAGGTGGTCATGATTGAGTCTGCAGATGAGGCTCAGTATGTTTGGTCTCATAAGGCAAAAATTGCTTTGTTTTTATCAGCCATGCGCCACTTTGCTAAGCAGCTAGAAGAACTTGGTATTCCACTGCAATATATTAAGCAGTCTCCCCAATCCATTGGTGACACGCTACGAGCCATTATTGAAAGAGATAAATTTACCAACTTAGTATGTCTTGAGCCTGGTGAATATCGACTCAAGTGTGAGATTGAAGCATTAGCTTCTGAATTAAACATCCACTTAGAAATGCAAGAAGACCCCCATTTTTATTGCTCACGCCATGAGTTTGAGAATTGGGTTGCCGGCAAAAAAGAATTGCGTCTGGAATATTTTTATCGGCTCATGCGAAAGACCCACAATATTTTGGTCGATAAGGAGGGTAACCCTGAGGGTGGGCAATGGAATTTCGATCGAGACAATCGCAAGCCCTTTCCCAAGAAAGGCCCAGGTCTCATTCCGCCTCCAGAATTATTTGAACCAGATGCGATTACTAAGGGAGTATTGGCTGAGGTGGAGGAGCGTTACCCAGAGCATCCTGGATCGCTGACTCACTTTCAATGGCCGGTAACTCGCCAACAAGCACTTCAAGCGCTTGAGGGATTTGTGGAGCACCGCTTAGCGACCTTTGGCATTTATGAAGATGCGATGTGGACAGATACACCTTTTGGTTGGCACTCGCTGTTGTCAAGTTCACTGAATCTAAAGTTACTCAATCCAAGAGAAGTCATTGATGCTGTTTTAGTAACTTGGAAAAAGTATGACTTGGAGCTGGCTACTGTAGAGGGATTTATTCGTCAGATTCTAGGTTGGCGAGAATTTGTGCGCGGCATGTACTACCTGGATATGCCGCAAATGGCTGAGGATAATTTTTACGACCATCGCAATCTATTGCCCAATTGGTATTGGACTGGCAAAACGAATATGAAGTGTATGCAAGAGGCGATTGGGCAGACCTTGCAGTATGGCTATGCCCATCATATTCAGCGACTCATGGTGACTGGTAACTTTGCCTTGCTTGCAGAAATTCTGCCAAAAGAGGTGTGTGATTGGTATCTGGCTATTTATATTGATGCTATTGAATGGGTGGAGCTCCCCAATACGGCGGGCATGGCCTTATTCGCGAGTGGTGGTCGTTTCACTAGCAAGCCTTATATTGCCAGCGGTGCCTACATTAAGAGAATGAGTAACTATTGCGGATCTTGCCAGTACAAGTCCGATGTCCGATTTGGGGAAGGTGCTTGCCCGATGACCAATCTCTATTGGAATTTCTTGATAAAGCATCGTCAACAGTTTGAGGCAAGTCCGCGTACCCGATTGATGACCGCCAACTTATCCCGCATTAGCGAAGCTGATCAGCAGGCTATTCAGATACATGCCAAAGGACTTTTGGGGGATTTGAACTCCCTCTAGGTGTTTGTCCTGCTTGTCGGCTGCTACAACGCGTTTTGTGAATTTGTGTCACACTTTCGCCATATAAATCAGTAGGTTAAAAAGCCATGAGAATAGAAGACACCGATCCAGCACGGCATGCCGGCATTGAATATCCCATGGAGGTGGGTGCGCCCGTATTTGCGCCGATTAAAGTCTTGGAAGAAAAAGACAAGGCAGTCAATGTGGCTCGTCAAAATGCCAAGCTTGAATACGATCGCATTATGGAGCAGGCTGAAGTATTAATGAAGCAAGCACGCTCGCTTCAAGCACGATTGGATGCCACTGAGATGGTTCATAGCGCCAAATTCAGTTTTAATCCCCTGCATGGCAAAACATATCATTTGTATTTTGATAGCCGCATTGGTGCCAATGTATTGATTCAGAATGGCCCAGATCAATGGAGTTGCGGTATTCCTGATTCTTGGACCTATTCTATGGCAGTCAAAAAGCTCGGTGATAGCACTTGGGCTGTTGTTGAGGATGAAGAGCTCGTCTCTTCTGCTGTTGCAGTAAGATAAATTTTTCTATAAAAATAATAAGGTGACTTGTGACAACTGCTCGAATTGTTAATCTTTCAGAACTCGGCAATGCTGATGTAATTCAGTTAATTGATAAAGAGCTTCCAGCTCCAGGAAAAGGGGAAGTTCAGCTTCGTCAAACTGCGATTGGTTTTAACTTTATTGATGTCTATCAGCGCTCTGGTTATTACCCACTTGAGTTGCCAACAGGTTTGGGTCATGAAGCAGTTGGTGTAGTTGAGGCGCTTGGTGAAGGTGTCACTCGATTCAAAATCGGTGATCGTGTGATGTATATCAATGCTGGTATTGGTGCTTATGCGAGTGCACGTAATGTCGCAGCAGATAAGTTGGTCTCAGTACCAGACAATGTATCCGATGAAGTCGCTGCAGCTGTGTTCTTTAAGGCAATGACTGCGCAGTATTTAATTCAGAAAACATATCAGGTGAAATCTGGCGATGTCGTGCTAGTGCACGCTGCTGCCGGTGGTGTTGGTCAAATCTTGGCTGGCTGGGCAAAATCATTGGGTGCTTTTGTTGTCGGCACTGTTGGCTCTCAAGCTAAGTTTTCAGCAGCCAAGGAAGCGGGATGTGATGCTGTGGTGGATTACTCAAACCCTAATTGGGTGGAAGAGGTACTTAAGGCAACAGGTGGGCGTAAAGCGAATGTGGTTTATGACTCCGTTGCTAAAACAACATTCCTAGGATCGCTCGATTGTGCTGCACCATTTGGCATGGTGGCTTTATTTGGTGCGGCCTCAGGCCCAGCTCCCGAGATCCAGCCAGAGATCTTAAATAAGAAAGGCTGTCTCTTTTTAACTAGACCTTCTGTATTTCCACATAACGCTACTCCAGAGCTGCTTCAAGAAAATGCTCGTGCAGTGTTTGATGCGATTGCACAAGGTCGAGTGAAGGTGCAAATTGGTGCTAAGTTCACGCTTGAACAAGCTGCTGAAGCACATAAAGCAGCTGAAGGAAGAAAAGTTTCAGGTGCAATCATCATGATCCCTTAATGTGGGTTACCGAGCATGAGTTGTATTAATTTAGTTTGCTGAAAAGCTCCGCTTGTGCGGGGCTTTTTTACTTACACTTCAACTTACTTGAGTGATGTACTTGACTGTAGAAT
>NZ_NCJB01000274.1:0-3173 GCF_002282275.1 Polynucleobacter sp. 39-46-10
AATTCCACCCATGCCGCCAAAGCGACTAGGTGCCGGTGCTTTAGGAGCCGTGGCTGGTGTAGCTGGTTGAGCTTGTTGAGCTGGTTTTTGTGCAGGAGCTGCCTGTTTTTGCATTGGCGCACTTGGTGCCTTACCAATACTTCTACCGCCACCTAAACGAGCGGCATCAGCATGACCAACCGTGGCAAAAATTAAGCTGATACTTAATAAGGTTGCCTTGAAAAAATGCTTATTCATCTTTTAATCTCCTATGAAACTTCTTTAATTCTCGACTGCTAAAAACTACAAATTCACTAGTATTTAATACCAATATGGAGCGCAACGATACCCCCAGTCATCCTATGGGTATCCACCTCATCAAAACCGACCTGCAGCATCATTTCCTTGAGGGTTTGCGCATCTGGGTGCATCCGAATAGATTCAGCCAAATAACGGTAGCTCTCAGAATCCTGGGCAATTTTTTCACCCAACCAAGGTAAAACCTTGAATGAGTATGTGTCATAGACTGGCTGTAAAAAAGCATCTGGCTTAGAAAACTCCAGCACCAGAACTCGACCACCCGGCTTAATGACCCGCAACATCTCTGCCAAGGCAACATCTTTGTGAGTCATATTGCGCAAACCAAAGGCTACGGTCACCACGTCAAAATGATTATTGGGAAAAGGGATTTTCTCTGCATCAAACTGAACACAGGGCAAAGCCAAGCCTTGATCTAGAAGACGATCGCGACCAACTCCAAGCATGGAAGCATTAATGTCGCTTAACCACACTTGCGCCTCTGGGTTATGACCCCATCCTGCCGCACGTGCAAATGCCGCAGCCAAGTCACCTGTACCACCAGCGATATCTAAAACTTTTTGCCCAGGGCGAACTTGCGCACGAGCAATGGTGACTTTCTTCCACAAGCGATGAAGACCGAATGACATTAAGTCATTCATCACATCGTATTTACTAGCTACAGAGTGAAATACCTCTGCGACCTTACCTGCTTTTTCAGCCTCATCAACGCTTTGGTATCCAAAGTGAGTCTTACTCATATTCTTTGCTCTATCTAATGAAATACTCAATGACTACCGCAAGACTTGCCACCAGCAACGCCCATTGGAGCATCTCGGTCTAATCCAGCAGCAGCTAATTTATCTAAATGCTCTTTCCAAAGTGCTTCTTGGTTCTCGCACAAAAATTGCAAGTAATCCCATGAATACAAACCAGAATCATGGCCATCTGAAAAAGAAGGCTTCAAAGCGTAATGACCTACTGGCTCAATATTAGCGATGAGGACTTCACGTTTACCGGTTTGCAAAGTCTCCTGTCCAGGCCCGTGGCCTTGAACCTCAGCCGAGGGCGAAACTACTCTTAAGAACTCAAAAGGAAGGCGATAAGTATTGCCGTTCTCATAGGACAGCTCTAAAACTTTTGACTGCTGATGTACTACAACATTCGTTGGAATCATTAAACCAATACCCTTTCAATACCGCCTTGATTTGCCTTGGTCACATAATCCTGCATCCAATCAGGACCCAATAATTTTTGCGCCATTTCAACTACGATGTAATCAGCAGTCGTATCACTATCCGCATCAAAGCGGGTAAGGCCTTGTAGGCAAGAAGGGCAGCTTGTTAGCACTTTGACATCGCCAGTGAAATCATCTTTACGTAATTCATTGGCAGCTTTCTCCATCTCGATCTGCTTACGGAAACGGACCTGAGTTGAAATATCGGGGCGAGTCACAGCAAGCGTTCCAGACTCACCGCAGCAGCGATCATTCTTCTGAATAGCTTTGCCATCTTCGAGCTGAATCAACTCATTCACTGTCTTGAGTGGATCCTGCAACTTCATCGGTGAGTGACATGGATCGTGATACATATACTTCACGCCAGTCACGTTTGAAAGCTTAACGCCCTTCTCGAGCAAATACTCATGAATATCGATGATGCGGCAACCTGGGAAGATCTGTTCAAACTGATAACCCGCTAACTGGTCGTAGCAAGTACCGCATGAGACTACGACAGTCTTGATATCTAAGTAGTTCAGGGTATTCGCAACGCGATGAAAGAGGACGCGATTATCTGTAATCATCTTCTCTGCTTTATCGAAGTCGCCATTGCCGCGCTGTGGGTAACCGCAGCAGAGATAGCCTGGTGGTAATACCGTCTGTACACCCACATTCCACAGCATTGCTTGCGTAGCCAAACCTACTTGCGAGAACAAACGTTCAGAGCCGCAACCCGGGAAATAAAACACCGCTTCTGTATCCGCAGAAGTCGTTTTTGGATCGCGAATAATTGGTACGTAATTTGCGTCCTCAATATCTAAAAGTGCACGTGCTGTTTTCTTCGGCAAGTTACCAGGCATCTTCTTATTTACAAAGAAAATGACCTGCTCTTTTATATTGGGCTTAGTAACTGTCGCAGGAGGATGGGCGGTTTGTTTGCGTGCCAACTTACGAAATACATCGTTACCCAAACGTTGAAGCTTATAGCCCCAACCAATCATGGTCTTACGTGCCAACTTGATTGTGTCTGGATCGGTGGCATTCAAGAAGAGCATAGATGCCGCTGTTCCTGGATTGAAACGCTGTTGACCCATCTTACGCAATAAGTTGCGCATATTCATGGTGACATCACCGAAGTCAATTTTGACTGGGCATGGCGTTAAGCACTTATGACATACAGTGCAATGCGCTGCAACGTCATCAAACATTTCCCAATGGCGAATCGACACGCCACGGCGTGTCTGCTCTTCATACAAGAAGGCTTCGATTAACAGCGAGGTTGCCAAAATTTTGTCGCGTGGACTGTAAAGCAAATTTGCGCGTGGCACATGTGTAGAACACACCGGCTTGCACTTACCGCAGCGTAAACAATCTTTCACGCTATCTGCAATCGCACCAATATCACTTTGCTGCATGATGATGGACTCATGACCCATCAAACCAAAGCTTGGAGTGTAGGCGATGCTGAGATCCGCATGCGGCATTAACTTGCCTTTGTTGAAGCGGCCTTCAGGATCTACACGTTTTTTGTAAGCGCGGAAATCTTTGAGCTCTTCCTCAGTCAAATACTCAAGCTTCGTAATACCAATCCCATGCTCACCCGAAATCACGCCATCCAATGAGCGGGCCAATTTCATAATCCGATCGACTGCACGATGTGCATCTTGCAACATCTCGT
>NZ_NCJB01000275.1:0-3121 GCF_002282275.1 Polynucleobacter sp. 39-46-10
AACCGCAAATCGCCTCGTCCTCACGAGCACAACCGGTGAACTTGCCATCTTTGCTGCAAATGAAATACAGGCGCTAACAGGATCAGCGGTTTATGTTCTTGATGGTGGTAATAAAGCTTGGATTGATGCAGGCTTAACTCTTGAAAGAGGTGCCACACACCTAGCGTCGCCTCCGCTGGACCGTTATAAACGCCCGTATGAAGGCACTAGCGTCGATCCAGCAGCAATGCAGGCCTATCTAGATTGGGAGTATGGCTTGGTTGAACAGCTAGGCAAGGATGGCACTCATCACTTCTGGGTTCTATAGTTGATATTGGTAGCGCAGTATTGGCGTTAGCAACTTAGAATGCCTTATGTATAAAACAACTGCAATGGTCATCTTATCTTTAGGTCTTTTAGCCTGCGAGAGGGAAACCTACACTACCTGGTCATGCATCGATAGCGCTGGAATCAAGTACTCGATGGTTCTCAAAAAAGCTCAAATGCAGTTTCAGGATCGTCAGTTTGATTACTGCGGCAGCTTGGGGCCTGTGAGCTATTTTGATGTGAAGTGCCCAGCTCAAATCCAAAGCTCTAGTAAAAGCTTCATACCTAGCTCTGGTCAATTAATTAGCAATGCCAATGAATTTCGGTGCAATGCCCTCTAAGAATCAAAACTCACTCAATCCAAAGAAGCTGTTGCTGACTAAGTGGACGGCAGTTAAACCTATTAATAAACGCAAACACTTTCTCGTTAGCAAGGTCATTATTCCGGAGCCACCTGAAATGCCTATTGAGTTCATTGAGCTAGAAGCCGTCTTTGACAAGAGTGTGCAAATCATTCCTTGGCGAGACCTCAAATTAACAGGGATCTGGCTTCAGGGCTGGGTGTAAAAAAGCCGTCATTGATTGACGGCTTTTTTATTAGCAACAGACTTAAAAATACTTACTTCGTTTTCTTCTTACTAGGAGATGAAGTTCTGAGATCCTCAATGTTTTTCTCAGCAGCATCAGCGACTTGGTTCACAATTTTTCGACCTTCTTTAAACATCTTTTGGCCGGCAGTGGACATGTCATGCACTACCTTAGATAACTTATCAGCATGACCTGGAATCTTATCTTCAACATCTTCAAGCCAACTGACTAAAGAGCTACGAACTTTTTCAAGATGCTTCTCAGTGCCATCTGCTGCGTCATCGCCAATCTCTTTCAGAACTGATTTCACTTTCTTCTGATAAACAGTTGCACGCTTAGCGGCTTCTTTTGCGGCAGATTCCTGAAGCTCTTTAAGCTTAACAAGATCGTTCTTAGCAGCTGACTTAGCACTCTCCATTGCATTTTTCATGCCCCACTGAATTTCCTCTAGATGGTGCGCACTGAGGTCCTTTGCGGCATCCAATAATTTATGGGAGTAATCAAATAACTCCTTTGCCTTCTCTTGTTGCCATGCTTGAATGTCTTTCTTGTCCATTACATTTCTCCTGTAGTTAAATTAGAGCAGTGAGCTATCGAAAACCCATACTTCCACTCTATACCCAAAATAAGAACTTGCCAATTCTCCCCCTTTATTGACATTAAATTGGCATTAAAATTAAGGTATGAGCGAAAGAAAAAACCCTTACGAGATTATTGGTGGTGCGGCAAAGGTTGAGGAGCTAGTTGACCGCTTCTATGATTTGATGGCGCTAGAGGAACCTTTCGCCGAGTTGCGGGCCATGCACTCGGAGGACCTGTCGAGCTCTAGAGATAAGCTCAAACTATTTTTATCGGGCTGGTTAGGTGGTCCAGATGTTTACTCGCCGAAGTATGGTCACCCCATGCTACGTGCCAGACACCTACCCTTCAAGATCGGCCTAAAAGAGCGTAATCAATGGCTTGCCTGCATGTATCGAGCCATGGAAGACTGCGGGATTGATGGTCAGATTGGTGCCCAGCTTGAGGAATCTTTTTTCAATACCGCAGACTGGATGAGAAACCAAGCAAACTAATGCACTGCTTGGTAGCTTGATCTAGATGGAATGTGCGCAGGCAAAACCACTAGCCCAAGCCCATTGAAAGTTATGGCCGCCAAGATGTCCAGTCACATCAACGCACTCCCCTATGAAATACAAGCCTGGGTGCTTACGAGCCATTAGAGTCTGGCCATCTAACTCTTTAGTATCTACACCACCCAACATCACTTCTGCTTTTTTCCAGCCCAGGGTGCCAGCTGGCTTTACCGACCAATTGGTAATCAATTCTTTGAGAGCTTGCCTATCCTTTTTAGAGACCTCAGCCCATTTTTTACCCAGGAGATTTTTTTGTTCTGCAAATGCCTTTGCCAAACGTAGTGGTATGACGGAGGCTAAGATATTTTCAGTCAACTTCAGTCGATTGTCTTCGTCATTAAATAATTCATCGCAACTGAAGCTCCCATCGACCTCGACTGCACCCAACCAATCAATATGAATAACTTCACCCTCAGTCCAGTAACTACTAGCTTGCAGGACTGCTGGGCCCGAGAGGCCTTTGTGAGTCAAGAGCAAGTCTTCATTAAAGCGGCAAGCACCATAACGATTGCCTTTTGATCCTGCGGCAATTCGAACCGGCAAACTGAGGCCAGATAAGGCCGTTAGATGATCAAATTCTCCAGAGGTAAAGGAGAGTGGCACTAATGCGGGGCGTGGATGGACTACATTCAATCCAAACTGCTTGGCGATATCTAAAGAGTATGCCGTGGCCCCAATAGCAGGGACTGGTAGGCCCCCTGTTGCCATGACCACAGAACGCGCGCGCTCAGTGCCAGCATTGGTTGTAACACTCCATATCCCTGCCTCATGAGAAATGGACTGCACTGTAACTGGATGACGAATATCAACATATCCCTTGGCGCATTCACTCAATAGCATCTCAATAATCTGCTTAGCAGAGTCATCGCAAAATAATTGCCCCTGATGTTTCTCGTGATAAGCAATTCGGTATGACTGTACGAGCTGAATAAATTCTTTTGCGGGATAGCGAGATAAAGCACTTTTTACAAAGTGCGGATTTAAGGAGAGAAAATTAGCTGGACTGCTGTGGAGATTGGTAAAGTTGCATCGCCCTCCGCCACTGATACGAATTTTTTCACATAAGACATCTGCATGGTCTAGTACTAAGACTT
>NZ_NCJB01000276.1:0-3117 GCF_002282275.1 Polynucleobacter sp. 39-46-10
TTATCGTGCTTTTGCTGCTTTGCATGCCATTGGCAAGCTCTTACGCTGAAAGCGCTTCAGAGTGGTTTCTAGACACAACAAATCATCTGGAATCCATTTGGGATAAAGGCGAAAACGAGCTCTATATTCCGCTCTGCACGTATCACATGCCTTATGCGTATTCCCAAGACAAAATCAATCAATACACCGAATATCCGATGGGTATTGGTTTTGGCAGGGGCCTAATGAATGAGAGCGGTAACTGGGAGGGCATTTATGGGATGACCTTCAAAGACTCGCACGGAATTTATCAGTACATGGTTGGCTATGGCTGGATCCCCATGTGGAATATCGGCAATAGTCCTGACTGGAAGTACGGCGTTGGAGCAACTGCATTCATCATGTCGCGCCAAGACATCATGAACTACATTCCCTTCCCTGGTTTACTGCCCATTGCCTCAATCAGCTATAAAGAGCTCAGCATTCAGGCTGCGTATGTGCCTGGCAATCAAAATGTCGGCAACGTCTTGTTCGCTTGGGCTAAATACAGCTTGCCCTAAACACAATTAAGCGGGATTATTTTTTAAATAGTCGATCACCCAAACTGGATCACTATCGCTCGGAAAAATTGGGTAGTGCACAGCCTCGATCACACCATTATTCACAATCAAAGTAATGCGCTTGAGCAAAGTCATTCCAGCGGCAACAAAGGTAGGTAGCTGCAATGACTTCTGAAGTTGATAATCTGCATCACTTAATACCGGAAATGGTAAATGCAAGCGATCCGCCATCTCTTTTTGGTATTCGGTTGATTGCACGCTCAAACCAAATACCTCCACACCTAAGGTGCGCAACTCTTGATAGTGATCTCTAAACGCGCAGCTTTGAGGCGTACACCCTCTTGCTCCCGGTATCTGATCCCAGCCTTCTGGCAAAGCAACATTGGGCTGCCCAGTCATTGGATAGCAGTAAATCACTAAGCGCCCTTTACTCTCGCCAAGATTAAAGCGGCTAGCGGTGGTGGCATTCAAAGTGAGGGAAGGTAAGTGCATGCCAACCAAATGATCGGCAGCCCCATCATCCTGGGGAATAGGTAAGTTGCTAGGCAATTGATTGAAATTGGTCATAGTGAGATTTCATTAAACTAAGCTACACATTACAAGATTCTGCAATTAGATACAGCAGAGAGATCCGCTGAATGCTCATCACAAAGGAGGAATGCTTACTCGGCTGCTGAACGCATTAGCCTCAAGAGTTCAACATCATGCTCGGGTAGGCCATCCAATACGCTAGTGAGGCTTGGCATCTTTGCAATAATTTCCTTTGCCAAGAAGAAGCGCATTGACCAGGCGGGAAAACTTCTTTCTTGAATGTCCTCCAGCTTCAATAAGCGCACTTGCTGATGGCGAGGATCTCGCTGAATTTTTTCCCATATTTTTCATGACCTCCGTACGAGGCCCTTCTAATATTTGGCCAAAATGTTGGTTCTCGTAAAAAAGCACTCCCGATAAGCCTAATTTTTGATTGAGTTGCGCCGCTTGATCGGTGAGGCGCATCAATGCCAAGACACCCATATCCTGCGTTGCCTTGCTGATATAGCTCACAGAAATTAATTGGGACTTACTCATCTTGTTATCTTAGGGTTGAATCTGGCGAATTATAGATATTAGCTTTTGATATAGCCTCAATCAATGCTGATTTACCCGAGAGGCTCAGCAATGTGCCCAACAATCCCCCTGGGAATGGCGCCATGATTAATCCAGCTCTATTCTTTGGCAATTTTTAATGGGGCCGATCTTGCAAAGATTCAGAGTATTCCCTAAATAACTTCCAGCACTTTACTCAAGGAATTACCTTCATAGTTTGGCTTCTCACCGATTTCTTCAAAAGGGTGCCCAAGACGATTAACCCAAAATACATCAAAGCCAAACCACTTTGCGCCTAACGCATCCCAAGCATTACTTGAAACAAATAACACTTCTTCTTTTTTGACTGGAAATGCTTTTAATAAAAGCTCATAGGATTGTGGGGCAGTCTTAAATAGTCGTATATCTTCAACCGTGATAACTTGATCTAGATAGGGCATCAAACCATTACTCTTGACCACTGTTGCTAGCATCTCTCTGCTGCCATTAGACAAAATGGCCGTTGACAATCCTTTACTTTTTATTGTCTTGAGGACAGTGAAGCTATCCTCAAAACCAGTGAGCTTTGCATACTGATCCATCAAGCGCTTCTCATTTTCCGAAGTGAGATTTAAGTTCATGCGCTTGCAAACATAATGCAAGGAACGAACCGTTAACTCCCAAAAGGGAAGGTAATGCTTGCTGCCGCTAGGGTTCGGGTCACTCATGGTGACTAGGCGAGTGTATTCAATTTGGCGGTCACGCCACATTAAAGCGAAAGCTTGGCCATTACCCGGAAATAAGGCTTCCGCCAACTCTCCCATGGAATAAACATCAAACAATGTGCCGTAAGCATCAAATGCTATGAGCTTATACATGCCGTCTCCTCATGATGGATATTTTTATAATTTTGTTTTAAACAATATTGGCTAAAGATGTCTTACCCAAGTTCTGATTCATTAAAAGCATCTCTTAAATAGACAGGGAGGTCTATAGATGGCGGCCTAAAACCTGACTGATAAAACATATCTCCAATATGGCCACGATGAAATGTTTTGTGATTACAGACATGAATCAGAATATCGCCTCTTGTCATTTCTCCAGCACCGCCATCAACAAACAAAAAGCTAAGCTTTTCATTGAGTAGTGGTTCAGTCATGGAGTCAGCATATTGAATATACCAATCGCCTGATTCATTTAACTTTTCAGTTAGGGCCGCCAAAGAATCTGGTGAATCCGTGGTGCGAGACTTAAACCCATGATCTTTCCCAAGTAAATGAGCTTGCCAGATTTGATCAACAATAGCTACGTGGGCCAAGGCAAATGACATTCCACCAAATGCGGCAGCGCGATTTTTAATTACCTCATCAAGCGGCAACGCAGCAATCGCATCCAAAAGCATATTGTTTGCCCACTTGTTATAGCGTGCAAGCATGCGAATATTGCGAACGGCAGACATATAGCGCCCTTTTGGTAATTAAGCACATTCTAGTTATCTAGGGCGCCAAATCCT
>NZ_NCJB01000277.1:0-3117 GCF_002282275.1 Polynucleobacter sp. 39-46-10
TCATCGCCAATATTTTGTTATCTGGCGATAACGCAGTTGTGATTGCTTTAGCATCTCGCAATTTGCCGCCCGCTCAACAAAAGAAAGCCATTTTTTGGGGTAGCGCTGCAGCCATCATTTTGCGTGTGGTGCTCACTATTACTGCAGTTGCTTTATTAACCTTACCGTACTTAAAAATCGTCGGTGGCTTGCTATTGCTCTACATCGGTATTCAGCTTTTGTCTGATAGCGGCGGCGAAGAGCATATGGAAGCAAAGACTAGTATCTGGGCAGCTATCCGCACAATCTTAATTGCTGATTTAGTAATGAGCTTGGACAACGTTTTGGCGGTTGCAGCAGCAGCCCAAAAGGGACCTGAAGAAACTCGCCTATTGCTCCTCATCATTGGTTTGGCAATGTCTATTCCGTTGATTATTTTCGGTAGCGCAATGTTGCTCAAAGTAATGGAGCGTTTCCCAATCATCATCACTCTTGGTGCTGGACTTTTAGGTTTCTTAGCCGGCGGCATGTTAGTTGATGACCCTGCTATTAAAGATAGCATTCAAGCTGCAATAGGTGATGCAAAACTAGCTTTTGAAGTGGTTGGTATTGCGATTGTGATTTTAGTTGGTAGCTACTTTAAGAAAAAGAATGCCGCTAAAGAAACGCACTAATTTTCTTCAGCATTAATCAGAAAAAGCCGGCCTTTAAAGCCGGCTTTTCTTACATTTGGACGTGTTGAGCTTGTTGGGTATAGACTGGATGATGGGGTATTTAACCTCAGGAGCTTATAAAAATGTCTACGCAAGATCAACAACAAGAATCCGGCTTCACCTTAATTGAGGTGATGGTGGTGGTAGCCATCATTGGCATCTTGGTTGCAGTAGCTGTTCCTAAATATCAAGATTACATTGCCCGAAGTCGCGTTGTGGAGGGTCTGAATCTTGCTTCCACTGCTAAGCTCGCCGTCACGGAGGTATTCTCCAGTCGAGGCGCTGTTGCAATGGATGAGGCAACTCAAGGAGCCTTTACTTTTGCACCAACTCGCAATGTCAAGTTCATTGAAATTGATCCTTCTGGAACCATTGCCATTGGTTATCAAGCCAATGTGGCACCTGTGGGTAAAAACACCTTGTATCTCATTCCCACAAATGAGCCGGATGCGATCATCCCAAGTGCCATGGATTTATCAAGGCCTGAGTCCTCATCATGGTCAGGAGGGTGGTCTTGTAGAAGCCCAGATAGCAACTTATCTCCCCAATTAGTACCCTCAGAGTGCCGACTCACTAAGTAATTTTCTTTGCTGCATAGAGCTAGGGTATCGGGGTTTAGGCAAGAGAATGACCTACTTATTTGATCGTAATCAAATAAGTAGGTCAGATCGTATAGACAGTAGCCTAATGACGCGATAAATTGAGCGGTTAAAGCGAAGCAAAGAACAGAGGAAGCCTTGAAGAAAACTAGCCCATCTCGCAGTTTGATTGTGAATCTGACCCAGCAGATGATGCAGGTTCTGCCGTTTTCTGAAATGAAGCCAGAGCATGTAGATTTCTTCATTGAAAATTCGCAGGAAGAGTACTTTGCGCCAGAAGAGGTATTTCTCTCTCCGCAAAGCCCTCCTGTCAATAGATTATTTTTTATTCGTAAGGGCGGCGTTGTCTCTCGTCGCGGTCTTTCCAATGAAGCTGGCGAGGCGCATGAGTTTGAAGCGGGCGAGCTCTTTCCGGTCAGTGCTGCAATGGCTGGGCGCCCCCCAACTGCAACATATGCCGCAATTGGTGATTGTTTCTGTTTAAGCATTTCAACCGATGTGATGCGGCGCTTGGCAGAAATGTCGCCACAGTTTGCTGACTTTCTAAGTCAAAGCATTATGAAATTCTTAGAACGTTCTTGGCAGGTATTACAAAGAACTTATACATCTCAAATTTTCTCAGAGCAGTCTTTAGAAACACCTTTGGGAGATTTGCCTCGCAAAAAACCATTGTGTGTCACTCCTAATACCAGCATCAAAGAGGCGCTCACATTAATGCATGAGCGCAGAGTTGGTTCGATATTAGTAGGTGACTCGGAAGAAGGTCTGCAGGGCATCTTGACGCGTTATGACATCTTGGGGAGGGTGACGATTCCTCAGATTGATGTGCAACTTCCCATAAAAGATGTGATGACCAAAGGGGTGAAATCACTCACTATCCGCGATACTGCTCAGGATGCAGCTTTAATATTCTTGCAACTGGGGATTAGACATATTCCAGTAATGGATGGGAGTGAGGTGGTCAACATTCTCTCGGAGAGAGATTTATTTGCGATGCAGAGGCTCTCGCTAAAGCACATCAGTATGGCGATCCGCTCTGCACCAGATTTAGCGAGCGTAGCGTTGTGCGCAAAAGATGTTCGACGTTTTGCGAAGAACCTCATTGGTCAAGGGGTTCAGGCTAAGCAGCTAACCAGATTAATTAGTGATTTGAATGATTTAGTGTGTGACAGGTTGATTGAGTTATTCGCACACCAGCACAACATTGATATGAAGAGCTTTGCTTGGATTGCCTTGGGTTCTGAGGGTCGCTCTGAGCAAACCATTGCAACCGATCAAGACAACGCCCTGGTGTTTGCGGGAGAGGCTAGCGATGCTGTTCGGGAAAAGTATCTTGCTTTTGCTCTAGATGTGAATAAGGCCTTAGACGTTTGTGGCTATCCATTGTGCAAGGGTAATGTGATGGCAAGTAACCCGAAGATCTGTTTAAGTGAGGCCGAGTGGAATCGTAAGTTTGCCCATTGGATTGATGAAGGTTCTGGTGAGAATTTATTAAACGCCAGCATTTACTTTGACTTTAGAAGAGTTGCGGGCAATCCCGACTTACTTCTGAAAATGAAGGAAATCATTCTGACTCATGCCCCTCCCAATCTGCGTTTCCTGAAGCAGTTGGCAGACAATTCATTACGTATGAAGGTGCCTATTACTTGGCACGGCGGTTTGGACACGATTAAGCTCGATGGTAAGCAGTGCATCGATTTGAAAAAACATGGCACTGCTATCTTGGTGGATGCGGCACGAATTTATGCTTTGGCAAACGCCATACCGGAAACCAATACCAGAGAGCGTCTCATAGCAGTGGGTCAGGCTTTAAAAATCCCTGAGGC
>NZ_NCJB01000278.1:0-3050 GCF_002282275.1 Polynucleobacter sp. 39-46-10
TTAGCCCACTAAGTTTCTAGTTTTGCTGGTAAGCGCTAGGATCAATCACGCGCATTTCAGCCTCAATCCATTTCTCAACTTCTTGATGCAGTTGTCCGCCTGTTTTTCCGACGGAGGTGATGGCAGGTCCGATTGAGAAGATGACTGTTCCAGGTTGCTTTAGAAAGCTATTCTTGGGCCAGCATCGACCCGCATTATGAGCAATTGGAATTACCAGTGCCTCAGTAGCGCTCGCCAGTCTCGCGCCACCTTTGCTATATGGCTGGTGAGATCCGGTCGGCGTTCTAGTACCCTCTGGAAATAACAAAATCCACTTACCTTCACTCAAACGCTTTTTGCCTTGACCAACCACAGAGAGGGCGGCAGTTTCTTTGCTATTGCGATTGATGTGAATCATCTTGAGCAAAGCCAAAGCCCAGCCAAAGAAAGGGATCCAAAGTAATTCTCTTTTGAAAACGAAGCAGACTTGCTTAGGAAGCTTAGCAATATAAAAAATAGTTTCGTAGGCAGACTGATGTTTGCTCAGTACAACAACCGGTTTATCCAAAACCGCCATCATGTTTTCCATGCCACGAATCTCGTAACGAATGCCACAGAGAGATTGCAAAATCCAGATCACGACCTTATTCCACAGGCCGATGAAGCGATAGCGGTTCTCAGGATTCAGGATAGGAAAAACGAGAATGCAGAGGACTGACCAGATCGGCGTAAATATCAGCAAGAAGAGTGTAAATAGGGCTGAGCGAATAAAAATCATGTTTCTATTAAACCTTATCTTGCAGGAGTGCGGTCGCAAATGCCATCAAATCTGCATGAATCTGTGTCCCCTCAGGGAGGCCACCCTTTTCCAAGGTTTTATTACCTTTGCCGGTTAAGACTAAATGCGGGCTAGCGCCCAAGGCAATGCCTGCTAGAAGATCGCGCAAGGAATCACCAACAATTGGTACCCCCAATAAAGGACTGTCACTATGATTTTTTTTATAACGCAATGCAATTTCTTTCATCATTCCCGGTAAAGGCTTGCGGCAATCGCACGCATTGGCATCGGTATGAGGGCAAAAGAAAATGCTGTCGATATGACCACCCAAGGGTTTGAGGAGTTTGTCCATCTTGCCATGCATGACATGAAGATCATTAATGTTGAAATAACCTCTTGCCAAGCCAGACTGATTCGTCGCTACGGCAATTTGGTAGCCGGCTTGATTGAGTAGTGCAATTGCCTCAAGACTACCCGGCAAAGGAATCCACTCATCACTCGACTTCACATAATCATCTCGATCTTCATTGATCACACCATCGCGATCCAGAATGATGAGTTTAGAAGAGCTGATGCTCATGCTAATTTGCCGAGATCGGCAATGAGATTCATTTTCTGGTGAAGTTGTTGCAGGAGAGCTAGTCGGTTATCACGTAGCTCTGGATTTGGATCCATCACCATCACATCGGCAAAGAATTGATCAATCGGGGCGCTGAGAGCTACGAGTGCCTTCAATAGATCTACGAACTGACGCTGCTCATAGGCGGTACTCAGTGTTGGGGTGAGTTTCTCAAGCGCCTGATAGAGCGCGCTTTCAGCAGGAACTTGTAAGAGCTTGCCGGAACAAGCCGCCGGTATAGCAGTTACATTCTTTTTGAGAATATTGCTGATGCGTTTATTGGCAGCTGCTAACTGAGCAGCTTCCGCTAAGGCATTAAATTCACGCAATGCAGATAAGCGATCAATTAAATCATTGAGTTGAGCGGGTGACTGACTTAATACAGCATCAATCTCTTCGGTCGTGAATGGCTTGCCTGCAACCGCTTGGTCTCGTAAGTAAGCGCGCAGACGATCAATGATGAAGGCGTAAATATCTTCGCCCTTAGCTTTTTCTTGAACATCTTTTTGTGGGAATTGTTTACGAGCCAGTTCAATTAATTCAGGCAGGCTAAGGCTCAGGTTCTTCTCTGACAAAAGACGGCAAATACCTAAAGCGTGTCGACGCAAGGCATATGGGTCCTTGTCACCTGTCGGTGCAAGACCAACACCCCAAATGCCGACTAATGTCTCTAGCTTGTCCGCAATAGCAAGGATGGTGCCGATTTGAGTTTGTGGCAATGCATCACCAGCAAAGCGGGGCATGTAGTGTTCGCTGCAAGCGGACGCGACTTCGGCATCTTCGCCATCATGCGTTGCATAGTAGCGACCCATGATGCCTTGAAGCTCTGGGAACTCGCCAACCATATCGGTTAGTAAATCGGTTTTAGCAATTTCAGCGGCGCGACTTGCTAAGGCCTCATTAGCTGATAAGGCTTTGGCAATACCTACTGCAATTCCTTGAACACGCTTAGTGCGATCCAATTGATTGCCAAGCTGATTGTGATAAACCACTTTTCCAAGATCAGCCACACGGGATGCTAACGGACGCTTTTGATCTTGTTGGAAGAAAAAGCGCGCGTCGGATAGGCGCGGGCGCACCACACGTTCGTTACCAGAAATAATCGCTTCTGGCTTATCAGTCTCGATATTAGAAACAATGAGGAAGCGATTGCATAACTTGCCTTGCTTATCAGTCAATGCAAAGTATTTTTGATTGGTCTGCATCGTCAGAATCAAGCACTCTTGAGGAACCTCCAAGAACTCTTGATCAAAATGACATTCATAAATTGCTGGCCACTCAACCAAAGCGGTTACTTCATCTAATAGGCTATCTGGCATTAATACTAAATCAGTACCAGCAGCTTTTAATAATGCAGATTCGATAAATGCACGACGCTTATCAAAGCTTGGCAATACTTTGGCATTAGTGCTGAGATCGGATTCATACTGATCTGCGGAGGCGATCGTAATAAGACCAGGAGCTAAAAAGCGATGACCTTCGGTTTGATTGGCTGCATCAATTCCTAGTGCGCTGATATTAAGGACTTGTTTGCCATACAGCGCAATGATGCGGTGTGCTGGTCGAGCAAACTCAACGTCTGCTAATTCACCATTTTTTTGTAGCACTTGATAGTGCATCATTTTGGCGATGGGTAATTTGCTGAGTGTTTGCTCAAGCGCCTGTTGGGCAGTC
>NZ_NCJB01000279.1:0-3038 GCF_002282275.1 Polynucleobacter sp. 39-46-10
AAATTACTCTAAAGCAAACTAATATAGAGATTCCTTGGAAATTTGATAAAGAAATGCTGCGTCACTGGCTATGACACAATTAAAAGAGCTCCCTTTAACCGAGCTGCAGTTTTATGCAACGGCACCCTACCCCTGCAGCTATCTGCCTGGTAGAACTGCTCGCTCACAGGTGGCGACCCCATCGCACTTAATACATGCTGATTTGTATAGTGAACTGGTCAACGCGGGATTTCGTAGAAGCGGTTTATATACCTATCGACCCTATTGCGATGAATGCAATGCTTGCACCGCTACCCGCATTCCGGTCAAACACTTCAAACCCAATCGCAGTCAAAAACGCACATTGAAAAAACATGCTGGACTGGCGATTCGTATTCTGAACTTGGGGTACCAAGAAGAGCACCTTGACCTATATAACAACTACCAAAATGAACGTCATGCTGATGGCGACATGGGTCACAGCACTGAAGAGAGCCAAGATCAGTACATGCAATTTCTACTGCAAAGTCGAGTGAATTCTAGAATCGTTGAATTTCGGGATGGTCCAGAAGATAACGAACCTGGTCGTCTACGCATGGTCAGCATGATTGATATCCTAGATCAAGGCATCTCTTCTGTTTATACCTTCTACGACACCAGTAATCTATCAGCAAGCTATGGAAGCTTTAGCATCCTCTGGCAGGTTCAACAGGCTTTGAACTTAGAGCTTCCCTATCTTTACCTGGGCTACTACATAAAGGATAGTGAAAAAATGTCCTATAAGGCTAAATTTCAGCCTATTGAGGGTCTAATCAATGATCATTGGCAGCCAATCATTGGGCCATAATATCTACCCATGATCGATAGCTACCCCCTTTTACGCCCCTGGCTTTTTTCTTTAGATCCAGAGCAAGCTCACAATGTCACCCTTAGCAATTTAGATCGAGCGCAACGTTGGGGTTTATTGCGTTGTCTAGTTAATCAACCTGATCCGGATCCACGCACATTTTGTGGCATCACTTTTCCAAATCCCGTGGGGCTTGCTGCAGGCCTCGACAAAGATGGCAAGCATATTGATGCGCTAGGCTCTTTAGGTTTTGGATTCTTAGAGATTGGAACCGTCACACCCAAACCACAACCCGGCAATCCAAAGCCCCGCATGTTTCGCTTACCTGAAGCACAAGCCATCATCAATCGTATGGGCTTTAATAACGATGGTGTCGATGCATGCGTCAAGCGTGTACGAGAGTCTGCATATTGGCAAAATGGTGGCATTGTTGGACTAAACATTGGCAAGAATGTAAGCACTCCAATAGAGAATGCTGCGAGTGATTACATCACTGCTATGGAAGCGGTTTATGACCTTGCTTCATATATTACCGTCAATATCTCCTCTCCTAACACCCAGAACTTACGCGCACTTCAGGGTGAAGATATGCTGCGCTCTCTCCTTAACTCCCTGCACGTAGCACGCGAAGCTCTAAGTGATCAGTACGGTGTTCGCAAGCCCCTCTTTTTAAAAATTGCACCGGACTTAGATCAAAGCGATATCAAACTCATCGCTGATCTCTTGCTGGAATTTAAAATTGATGCCGTTATCGCAACGAATACAACGATTGCGCGCGATGCAGTGAAAGGGCTCGAGTTTGGAGAAGAGCTTGGTGGCCTCTCCGGTGCACCAGTTCGAAATGCCTCTACAGAAGTAGTAAAAAACCTCAAACAATATTTGGGTGATGTCATTCCGATTATTGGTGTTGGTGGCATTCTCTCGGGCCAGGATGCACTAGAAAAAGTTGAGGCAGGTGCGAGCCTTGTGCAGATCTATAGTGGGCTGATTTACCGTGGTCCAAAACTCATTAGTGAGTGCGCAGCTGCTCTAAAAAAGTGATTAGCTAGCCCCTGGAATTGGGTTTAGATAGGCAATCTGCGTTTCATATTGTGCAATTTCAGCAAAAATCGCTACAATTGACAACATGAGTACGAGCAAAACCGAAAAAGTGTCAAAAGCACCTGGCGAGGCTGGTAAAACCGCAATCCAGGTGGTTGAGCGCATGATGAATCTTCTTGATGCCCTAGCCAATCATGAAGAGTCCAGCAGCCTTAAAAATCTAGCTGAAGAGACTGATCTACACCCTTCCACCGCGCACCGCATCCTCAATGACTTAGTAGCCTGCCGATTAGTTGAGCGCGGAGACGGTGGGACTTACAGGCTAGGCCTTAAGCTGCTTGAGCTTGGCAACCTCGTTAAGGCCCGTTTATCTGTCCGCGAGGCTGCTCAAGCACCAATGCGTGCTCTACATAAGCTTACAGGTGAGACCATTAATCTCTCAGTTAGACAAGGTGATGAGATTGTCTACATTGATATGGACTATAGCGAGCCCTCGGGCATGCAAGTAGCCCGTGCCATTGGTGGGCGTGCACCACTTCACCTCACATCGGTTGGGAAATTATTTTTGGCGAGCGATGATCCGAATCAAGTACGCGCCTATGTCACGCGTACAGGTTTAGCGGGGCACACCAGAAATAGCATTACGGAGTTAAGTAAACTGGATTTAGAACTAAATCAAGTGCGCAAATTAGGACATGCAAGCGACAATGAAGAATTAGAGTTAGGCGTAAGTTGCGTTGCAGCTGAGATTTATGATGACAGTGGCAAGTTAGTCGCAGGACTTTCGTTAAGCTCCCCTACTGATCGCATTCAGTCTGACTGGTTAAAGCTCTTGCAAGACACAGCCCTGCAGATTTCCAAAGGAATGGGCTACAAACCCAAAGTTAACGAAAATAATTACTGAGAATCAAACACGCTTCGAATTTGATTTACATTAAGCGACGAATAGCTTGAGGTTCACCTGAGGGCATATGCTCATACCAATCCCGAACCCTCACTGCATCAGCAAAACGCGATTGCGTACCAACCGAGTCCAAGAAAACCAGTAGCAAGGGTGTGTTGTTCACTCTGGCTTGCATTACTAAACACCTTCCTGCCGCATTAATGAAGCCGGTTTTTTGTAAGCCAATATTCATATCGCCAGCACGCACCAAACGATTGGTGTTCAAGA
>NZ_NCJB01000280.1:0-3033 GCF_002282275.1 Polynucleobacter sp. 39-46-10
GAATGGTCATGCTGTAGATGGTGCCGTGCATCTTTTTAGTCATGACCTAGTTTTAGATTAATTATTTCCGTTGCATTTAGTATTCCGTTTTTTAATTAGAAAGAGAAGATATGTCATTTAATCACGCTGTTATTTGGATTGACCATCAAGAAGCGCACGTTATTTACTTCAACCCAACTGCTAGTGAGAGCGAAGTCATTAAGACTCGATCAACTCATAAAAATGTGCATCACAAAAGTGGCTCTGTTAGCGGTGCGCGTGCTGAACCAGATCAGCATTACTTGCATGAGGTCATTCAAGCGGTGATGGAATCTAAAGAGATTTTGATTGTGGGCCCAGGCTCTGCAAAATTGGATTTGATGAAGCACGCTGCTAAGCATGATCACAACATTGCTGAAAAAGTAGTTGGTATTGAGACTGTGGATCATCCTACTGATGGACAGTTGCTTGCTTACGCTAAAAAGTACTTTGCCAAAGTAGATGCTTTAAAAGGCGATACCGTAATTACTGGTTGATAATTTATCCCCCTGAAAATGGGGGATAAATTAATGATGTAGCGCATTACTGACTGCATCACCAATTGATTTCTGGCACTTATGCGATCCTATTGCATTACGAAGCCCTTTTTCAGCTTGATCAGCTGCTCCCCAAGATAATCCACATTGCACCGCGTTTTCGGGTGTTAGTGGACTTTGCTGCCAACTTCATGGCGCATGTAGTGGAGATTGGCTGTTTGCTTTCGGTTATTTCTTTACCTTACAGTTCCCCGTTATGGGCGGACTTGTTGGCGAGCTTTCAGGCCATAGGATTTTATTAGATTGCGCCTATCTACACTATCTGACTGGAGTGGAAGCGCTAACTGGTTTCATTCCCATTCATTGAGATGCAGAAATACTGGACTACCTATCAATCGAATCAGCGCTAAGTAATACTAATAAATAGGGTTATGTAATTAAAACTCTTTCATGAGTCGGATAGCAAGTAAGCGTGTTTGAGCGTAGCCGTTTTTGATTTCTGTATCTCGCCCATACTGCAAGGAGACTCTGCCAATCGGAGTGTGGGCTTGCCCGCTTATTAAGAATCTTTGCGTATTAGCTACATCATTTCTATAGGTGTTGTTAACGGAGGTTGCGCCACCAGCTACGTAAAAGTAAGATGCCGCTACGGTAAATATCTCATTGATCCGATAGATGGGGCCGAGCTGAGTAGTAGTCAAGGGCTTTTGGGTCAAGGATCCATTAGTGCTTAAGCCGCATGCAGTTGCACATTGGCTATTGCCCCCAAACCACATGGTGTCTACCGCAATCATGCCATCTACATTGGAAGTGATTGGCGTTTGAAAGCCCATTTGCAAGTCCGTGCGGAAGCGATTCTCACCAACATTAAAAGCCCGCTGACTGGAATAGCTTCCAGTTGGACTAATAAGGTATCCCGCTAGGCCAAGATAGGTTCTGGTGGCTCTGTTGTGATACGGCCATATTGCTGTAGCAATCGTGAGATCACCAATTCCGGTAGCGCTTGCTTGGTTTGCTAGTGAGCCCCCTGGTTGAATAGATCCGTAGGGCAGTTGAATAAAGCTGACTGCTGGTAGGCTGCCAAGATCATACGATCGGGTACCGCGAAAAATTGCGCTCTGGGTATCAATGACAGGCCCACTCGTTACAACGCTACCGTTTCGATAAAGCGTATTGTTCTCAGTATTGAGGTAGCTCACCGTGACGTAATTTTTATTGGGTAGAGGAGCAACAATATCGTTTGGTTGCAAATCAATTGCCCACGCCATGAATGGTGTGAAGAGAGCCAACAAGAGGATGGGGAGTCGTGTGAGAAACATGGCGATCGTATTTTATCTACAGCTAGATATAAAGGCGATGACCTTGGTGGGTATTTACCATGATGCCCGGTCATACTGTCTCTATAAACCATATAAAATATGGTTTATATCCCTAAGCTCATAGGCCTTATGAGCCCTATAAACTCTACACTTTCTCATTCAAGGTTGTCATGTTGCTTCTCCCAAGGTTATTAGTTGTTCTTTGTGCATTGATTCTGGTGGGCTGTCAGTCGACCGGGAGTGATGGAAAGCCGCTAACTCCTCAAGAGATTGCGCAAAAAAGAGAGGCGACACTTGAAATGTCTAAGGTAGGTTTGGCCGCTTTAATTAAGCAAAACCCAGTTATTAAGAAGGACATAGAGACAGCCCCAGGCTATGCAGTTTTTAACACTACCAATGTCAATGTGGTCTTATTGGTACTGGCTAGGGGTGAGGGTGCCTTATTTGATAAGCGCCGTTCAGAGGTCATCTTTATGCAAGCCATGAAAACTGGCGAAGGAATTGGTGCGGGATATCAGGATCAGTACCAAATTATTCTTTTTAAGAATACGGATGCAATTGATCAGTTCTTATTGACCTCAATAGATGGTCGCCGTGGCGGAATGGATGTAGATGCTAATTTTTCTGCTGGGTCGGGCGGAACTATTCGCTCATTTAATCCTTACATCACTATTTATACAGTTGGGCTTAAAGGCTACGATTTGCAGGCTAACTATGGCGGAACGCTGTATCTAGTTGATCAACAGCTCAATGATGCCAAGACACTCAATAATTTACCTAAGAAGCAGCAGTAAATTGAAGTGCGGTTTGAATGGTCTGGAAATGAATGTCTACGGTAGTGCAAATCTCTTTTCCATAGCCACCTGCCATTGAGAAGGCAATTGGGATCTGGCGGTCTGCACCATATTGAAAGACACGCTCATCTCTTTTGCGCATGCCCGCTTTACTAATGTCTAGCTTTCCTAGCCTATCGCCTTCGTGGGGATCTGCACCAGCTAGATAAATGATGAAGTCAGGTTTAAATGTATCTAGCATCTCTAAACCCCGGCCTAAAGCTTTGAGGTAATCCTCATCTTTACATCCATTGGGCAGGCCAATATCTAAATCGCTCTGCTCTTTAGTGAATGGGAAATTATTTTCACCATGAATTGATAGCGTAAAGATGGATTTGTCATGTTGAAGGATAGATGCCGTGCCAT
>NZ_NCJB01000281.1:0-3020 GCF_002282275.1 Polynucleobacter sp. 39-46-10
CTGCTTGACTAAGTTTGCTCGAACACGAGAAAGATCACCTTCATCTAAATCGGAATAACGCTCATAGAGCATTTCTGCAACAACGCAATTCAGAATCGAGTCGCCTAAAAACTCAAGGCGCTCATTATTTTTCTTGCTATGACTACGGTGTGTAAGCGCTTGATTGAGCAGCTCTAGTTTTTTAAACGTGTAGCCCAGTTGCGCTTGCAGCGGTGCAGTTTCGATAACGGCGCGGGCATTCATGGTCTTATTCGAAGCCGCCAATGCGACCTAGATCTCCGAGGTTCAGCCAAACAAAGAATGCTCTTCCTACGATATTTTTATCCGGCACAAATCCCCAGTAACGAGAATCAGCACTATTGTCACGGTTATCGCCCATCGCAAAGTAATGACCGGCAGGCACCTTGCAAGTAAGTCCAGCATTAATGTATTGGCAGTTTTCAAATCCAGGAAAACGCTCTGCAGGGAACATGCCAACAGGTCTATCAGGATGATTCAATATCTCATGCTTGTTGCCACCCAGGTCAGCAGGAAATGATTCTGAAAACCGCTTGGCATAGCGCATATTTTCTGGATCAAGGTAAGGCTCGCCGCCGCTATATTGCAAAGGCTGATCATTTACCGTTAAGCGCTTGTCTTGGTAAGTAATAGTGTCTCCAGGTATAGCGACTACACGCTTAATGTAATCAATGGATTCATCACGTGGATAGCGGAACACCACAACATCACCACGTTTTGGAGACCCTAGATCAACTACCTTCTGATTAATCACTGGCAAACGAATGCCGTAGGTAAATTTATTTACCAGAATAAAGTCGCCAATCTGTAGGGTTGGGATCATGGAGCCCGATGGAATTTTGAATGGCTCTACAAGAAATGAGCGCAGCACAAAGACCGCGCAAATTACCGGGAAGAAACCAGCTGTATATTCCAACCACAATGGCATGCGATCGATACCAGCCACACGTCTTTGCGGGGCAAAGTAGTAACGGTCAGCAATCCAAGCAATGCCTGAGACCACTACCAAGATAAAAAGGATGAGAGCAAAATTCATTAATCGTCCACCTGCAAAATGGCTAAGAAGGCTTCTTGTGGAATCTCCACATTACCTACTTGCTTCATGCGCTTCTTACCTTCTTTTTGCTTCTCTAGTAATTTGCGTTTACGAGAAATATCCCCGCCATAACACTTAGCCAATACGTTTTTACGTAAGGCCTTCACGTTTTCACGAGCAACAATATTGCTACCGATCGCCGCCTGAATGGCGACATCAAACATCTGACGCGGAATAATGCCGCGCATCTTAGCAACCACTTCGCGCCCGCGATGCTGACTGTTGCTACGATGGACAATCACCGAGAGAGCGTCAACTCGCTCACTATTAATGAGAATGTCGACTTTAACCACATCAGCCGGACGATATTCTTTGAACTCGTAATCCATGGATGCATAGCCACGCGAGATGGATTTCATCTTGTCAAAGAAATCCAAAACAATTTCAGCCATAGGCAACTCATAGGTGAGCTTCACTTGACGACCAAGGTAGTTCATATCCATCTGAATACCGCGCTTACCAACACATAGCGTAATGATCGAGCCGACATACTCTTGCGGCATGTACAGATTGACCGTCACAATCGGCTCAAGAATCGTATTGATTTTGCTAGCCTCGGGCATCTTTGACGGGTTATCTACCGACAAGATAGTGCCGTCTGACTGCTCAACTTGGTAAACCACCGTTGGAGCAGTGGTGATGAGGTTCATACCGTATTGACGCTCTAAACGCTCTTGCACAATCTCCATATGGAGAAGACCTAAGAAGCCGCAGCGGAATCCAAAACCAAGTGCTTGTGAAACCTCAGGCTCATACAAGAGTGAAGCATCATTTAATTGCAGCTTCTCTAAAGACTCTCGGAGTTGATCGTATTCACTAGACTCAACTGGGTACAGACCTGCAAAAACCTGTGGCTTTACTTCTTTAAATCCAGGAAGCGGCTCGGTAGCAGGAACTCGACCTTGTTGTCCGGGTGTATGGGTACCGGTATCGCCCACCTTGGCCGCTTTCAGCTCTTTGATGCCAGCAATCACGAAGCCTACCTGGCCAGCAGATAACTCTGGGCGATCTACGGACTTCGGGCTAAACACGCCAACATGCTCGACCAAATGACTTGAGCCATTTGCCATCAAGGTGATTTTTTCTTTTGGCTTTAAGGTGCCGTTCACAACGCGCACTAGCATCACTACGCCAACGTAGTTATCAAACCAAGAGTCAATAATTAAAGCCTGCAAAGGATCTGCTGCATTACCCTTGGGTGGGGGTACGAGCGCAATCATTTCTTCAATGACATCCTGTACACCCAATCCAGTCTTAGCTGAACAGGTCACTGCGTCTGATGCATCGATCCCAATAACATCTTCAATTTCTTTTTTGGCTCGCTCCGGATCTGCCTGCGGCAAATCAATCTTATTGAGAACTGGTACAACCTCAACACCCAACTCCAGCGCCATATAGCAATTAGCAACTGTTTGAGCCTCAACGCCTTGACTTGCATCCACCACCAAAAGCGCACCTTCACATGCAGACAGCGAGCGACTTACTTCATATGAAAAATCGACGTGCCCTGGCGTATCAATCAAATTGATGTTGTAGGTTTTACCGTCTTTAGATTTATAAGTAAGCGCAGCTGTTTGCGCCTTAATGGTGATACCACGCTCACGCTCGATATCCATCGAGTCGAGAACTTGTGCCTCCATTTCACGATCAGAGAGACCGCCACAAAGTTGAATGATCCGATCAGCAAGCGTGGATTTGCCGTGATCAATGTGAGCGATGATAGAAAAATTGCGGATTAAATCCATAGCGTCTTATGTGGTCTTCAAAAAACGCCTTGTCAGAACGCACCACGATGATGCGCTGCAAAAAGCCGTCTTAAAGTGATTGTAATGGGTGGCGCCAAAATAGCGCCAAACCCATTTATTTCACCCAAAAACCTCTGTTTTCGCTTATTTTGGCCTTACTG
>NZ_NCJB01000282.1:0-3018 GCF_002282275.1 Polynucleobacter sp. 39-46-10
CGTATTTGCTCCATCTTGACTCAATGGGGTGGACAAGTCTCTGACCTCAAGGGCGCAGACCTTTCCTTGTTGCAAAGCAAGGCCTCAGATCATCTCTTACGTCGTCTAGCTGAATATCCAGAAATGCTCACTGATGCAGCTGCAGATTTAGCTCCACATGCTTTAGCTTTCTACTTGCGTGATTTGGCGGGAGATTTCCATACCTTCTATAACGCAGACCGCGTTTTGGTGGATGACCCTGCATTGAAATTAACTCGTCTTGCATTGTTATCGGCGACTCGCCAAGTGCTTGAAAATGGACTAAAAGTATTGGGTGTATCAGCACCCGCTAAGATGTAAGCTTTAACACTCGTTAGGGTTTAAGAGGTAAAAAGAAGGATGGGGACTCGATGAAAAATAACAATCAATACGACAGCTTTGATCTAAAGACACAGTCTTCAAGTTCAGAGTATGGCGGCACCATCCTTGGCTTTATCTTAGGGCTTGGTGTTGGCCTAGGCGTTGCTTTTGTGATTGCCTTTTATCTCTCAAAAAATACACCCCAAGAGCGTCCTGGCGTTAGAGCTCCCAATCTTCCCTTAACTATTAAATCAGGACCGGCACCTGCGGAAGGTGAAGCAGCTGCCCCAGCAGAGGCTTTAGATTTAAACAAACCTTTACAAGGTAAGTCTGCCGCACCAGCTTCCGATGCTTCGGACCCAATTGCTGATTTAGCAAGCGGTAAGAAGCCGGCTGAAGTGGTTCCAACCCCTGTCGCAAAATCGGATGCAATTTATTTTTTACAAGTTGGCGCATTTAATAAGCGCGCTGATGCGGATGCTCAAAAAGCCAGTTTAGCTATCCAGGGTATTCAGTCTCAATTAAGTGAGATTACAAGTGAGGGCAATACACTGTGGCGTGTTCGTGTGGGTCCGTATAACAGTATTGAAGAAAGTAACCCCGTGCGTGATAAGTTAAATAGCATGGGCATTAAACCAAATGTTATTAAGTCTGGTAAATCATGATTACATTATCCAAATCTAAAAGAATTTTTTTATCCGCCACCATTCTCGGCTTGGCGGTTTCATTCTCAGGCTTTGTTAGTGCGCAAAGCCCTAAGATTGAAGAAGGCTTTGACTACCGCATTCTTCCTACCCCTCAGCCAGTTGAGTCCAAAGGTAAGGTTGAGGTGATTGAGTTTTTTTGGTACGGCTGCCCGCATTGCTATGACTTTGAGCCAGAGCTCAACGCCTGGCTTAAGCGCCAACCTAAAGACGTTACTTTTCGTAAAGTACCCGTTGCCTTTCGTGATGACTTCATGCCACATAGCCAGTTGTTCTATGCCTTAGAAGCTATGGGTAAGGGTGAGGCGATGAATGACAAAGTCATGTACGCCATGCATAAAGAAAATAAGCGTCTCATGACGGAAAACGAGATTGCGGATTGGGTCGCCTCTCAAGGTATTGATCGCAATACTTTCTTGGCTACGTACCGTTCATTTGCTGTTGTATCTAAAGCCCGCGCTGCAAGACAGATGGCTGATGCTTATCGTATAGATGGCGTGCCAACTATTGTGATGCAGGGTCGTTATGTGACATCGCCATCCATTGCCGGGACTAAAGCTAAGGCGATTGTAGTGATGGATTTCTTGGAGCAAAAAATCCGCAAGGACAAGTACAAGTAATCTAAAGCCTTAGATTTTGACGAAGCGTCGTACGATCCAAAAATAGAGTGGGTAAGGCAGGATTCTGAGGAATTTTAGGAATCCTGAAAACCGCTTAGGGAAGTGAATATCAAACTCTCCAGCCTGTAGTCCAGTGAGAATTTCTTTTGCAGCCTCGTCAGCGGTAATGAGTGCTGGCATTTCAAAATCATTCTGTGCAGTTGCTTCAGTTGCCACAAATCCTGGTGAGATCATGTGTACGCTCACTCCCTGGGGAAGTAAGTCGTAATACAAGGTTTCACAGAAATTAATAATCCCTGCTTTACTCGGCCCATATGCAAGGGCTTTTGGTAATCCACTGTATCCCGCGACACTGCCCACGATAGCAATATGACCGGCATGCTCTTTGAGCATATTGGGCAAAACAATGCTCACTGCCCGCATAGGCCCTAGCAGATTAGCATCGATAGTCTTCTGTGCAATCTCAAAGTCAAAATTGTCAGCGCGTAAGGGGGTATATACGCCCGAAACAAATAGTAGTAGGTCTAGACCGCCCCAAGCCCCTAGAATTTTCTGGTAGGAAGATAGGATTTGCTCTTGCTTGGTGACATCAAGAGGGAGTACCAATGCTTGCTCCGACTGCGCTGATTTAGCAAGGGCATTGAGGCGTTCAGTACGACGACTAGAAAGAGCGACTTTTGCGCCAGCCTTGATGAAGGCCTGAGTGCAGGCTTCACCAATTCCGCTGGAAGCGCCGATGATCCAAATACGTTGATTTACAAATGAATTAATTCCTTTTTGTTTCATGGGCACAGGGCATCGCTTGAGTGAATAGCATCTTGGTGTTTGAGGGTGTATTGCACAACATCAATATTCTTTTCGAAGAATCCAGCAGCGCAATACATGAGATAGAAATTCCACAGTCGAATAAAAGCCTCATCAAATCCAAGGCGATAGATTTCTTCAATCTTCTGGTTAAAGCTATCACGCCATAGGCATAAGGTTTTAGCGTAGTCAGAACCAAATGCAAACTCAGCTTCAACCTCTAAGCCTGCGCTGGCAGCAGCAGCCTTGAATTTACTTGGTGAGGGTAGCATGCCGCCTGGGAAAACATATTGCTGAATAAAGTCGGTGCTGTGTCGATAGCGATCAAATAAGTCTTCTGCTATGACGATAGTTTGGATGCAGGCTCGACCCCCTGCTTTGAGTCGATTTGCAACTACTTGAAAATATTCATCCCAATGGTTCTCGCCGACCGCTTCAAACATTTCAACGGAGGCGATCCCATCAAATCGTTCAGTACAGTCTCTATAGTCTTGTAGGCGCACCTCGAATTGCTGTGCATTCCCTGTCTCTGTAACTACCTTTTGAAGTCT
>NZ_NCJB01000283.1:0-3010 GCF_002282275.1 Polynucleobacter sp. 39-46-10
TAGCCCATGGAGAATGGGGGTCTAGAGCCTGATTGCTTGCTGGCGCTTGAGCTAATGCAGTGTACAAACGAACTAAGCCTGAGCGCGCCTCTTCAAGCTGAGCATCGCTATAGTTAATGGGGCTGCGATAGTGGGCACGCAACATGAAGAAACGCAAGACCTCAGGGTCAAAATTCTTCAAGACATCACGAATCAAGAAAAAATTACCCAAGGACTTGGACATTTTTTCTTCATTCACGCGAATGTGTCCGTTGTGCATCCAGTAATTTACAAAAGGTTTATCGCTAGCCTGATGGTCTTGGCCATACAAAGCTCCCTCGCTCTGAGCGATCTCGTTCTCATGATGAGGAAATTGCAAATCAGCACCACCACCATGAATATCAAAATGCTCACCTAGTAAATCGCAGGACATAGCAGAACACTCAATATGCCATCCGGGACGACCTTCACCCCACGGTGATTTCCAGCGAGTATCCGCAGGCTCTTCCGGCTTAGCACTTTTCCATAAAACAAAATCCAAGGGATCCCGTTTGCCACCACCAACAGCGACACGCTCACCCGCATTTAATTCATCTAAAGATTTACCGGAGAGACGACCGTACTCAGGGAATAAGCGAACAGCAAAATTGACATCGCCATCCTCGCCTTGATAGGCCAATTCTTTTTCTATCAAACGCCCAATCATGCCCTGCATTTGGCTTATGTAATCTGTTGCGCGGGGCTCGTGATCTGGATGCATTAAGCCCAACTCATCGGAGTCAGCATGCATTGCATCAATAAAACGCTGGGTCAGCGCCGCAATGGGCTCACCATTCTCAATGGCGCGATTAATGATCTTGTCATCGATATCAGTGATATTGCGAACGTAAACCACTTCGTAGCCACTAGCCCGCAACCAGCGCACCACCATATCAAACACAATCATCACCCGGGCATGCCCAATATGGCAAAAGTCATATACGGTCATTCCACAGACATACATCTTCACCTTACCCGGCTCGATGGGTACAAAGGCCTGTTTAGAGCGACTGAGGGTGTTATAGATTTGCAGCATAGGGGCTATAAAGGTGGGCAAGTAGCGCCAATTTGTTAGACTGAGCGCTGAGTATATCGAATGAGCCCGTTTTTCACCCCGCCCCCTATGCCAGTTAACCTTTTTTCACCACGTCCGGCCCAATTGGCTGGCTTGAGCTCTATTTTTGCTGTTTTATTACTGGCTGGTTGCAGCACGCCAGGCCAACAACTGGCTGATGCTGAAATTAAGGCTCTTAATGCCGCCTCAGCCGGCGCTCCTCAAGGCACCCAAGCCCCCTATTTAGGCTCCTATGGCCCCAATGACCCACCAAGATTGGCCGGCAATGACGCTGGGTACGATCAATTTAATTCCGAGCTTTCAGACTCCGTAGCCGTTCCTTTTCTATCGTTTTTGATTATTGAGCCAGATCCAGTCACTAAAAATGGGGTTCCATCCGATATTGAAAAATTGGTCAAAGCCAAAAAATATCCAGAAGCCATCGAACTGATTAACGAGCGTCTCAAGAAAACCCCAGGTAACGTGCAGTTACGTTATGTCAAAGCGCGCATGCAGATTGAAATGCGTCAGTGGGATTCAGCCAAGAAGACATTAATTGAAATTACCCAACAATTTCCAGAGTTGCCAGAGCCCTATAACAACCTAGCTGCACTTGCTGCTAATCAGGGCAATTGGATTGAGGCTAGGGATTACTTAGAGCTTGCTCTGAAATTACGCCCTAGCTATACCGTAGCTGCAGCCAACTTAGGTGAGGTCTACATTCGCCTTGCGGCACAGTCCTACGACAATGCAGCGAAAGATGCTGTTCTCAATCAGCGCCAATACAGCAATCGTGCAAAAGCACTCATGGAAATACTAAAGCCGCCCAAGAAAAGGGCTGCCCCAACAGCACCAGCAATCGCCCCGATATCACCTAGTTCAAACTAATTTTTATACTTTTTTATCTACTAACTCATCAGAAAGTTAATACACCATGGCCAAAGTTCTACTCAAAACAAATCAGGGTGATATCACCCTCACCTTAGATGCTGCTAAAGCACCAAAGACCGTTGCCAATTTTTTAGAGTACGTCAAAAGCGGTCACTACGATGGCACGATTTTCCATCGCGTCATTGATAACTTCATGATTCAAGGTGGAGGCATGACTGCTGGCCTGAAAGAAAAATCTTCTGGCGCCCAAATTGAGAATGAAGCAAACAATGGTCTTAAGAACGATCGTGGCACAGTAGCCATGGCACGTACTAGCGATCCACACTCTGCGACAGCCCAATTTTTCATTAACGTAAATGACAATGACTTCTTGAATCACACTTCACCAAGTGCTCAAGGCTGGGGTTATGCCGTTTTTGGCAAGGTTACTGATGGCCTAGATGTGGTTGATACGATTCGTAAAGTAAAGACTGGTAATTCCGGCTTTCATCAAGATGTTCCTAAAGAAGATGTTGTTATTGAAAAGGCAAGCGTTCTCGAGGAATGATCCCGCAATACGCGAGCGCGTTATTCATTTCTGATTTACATCTCACGCCGTCAATGCCCTTGACGGCGCAACGATTTTTTGATTTTTGTGAAAAGGATGCCCCTAAGGTAGAGGCTGTATTTATCCTGGGTGACTTATTTGAGTATTGGGTTGGAGATGATGCTGCCCAGCACTCTCCTTTTCAACAAGAGGTGAAACATGCACTTGCAACACTCTCGACTAAAGTGAAAACGTATTATCTTCACGGTAATCGAGATTTTTTAGTTGGAAAGCATTTCTTAAGCAAGACGGGCATGACCTTCATGCCCGATCCAAGCAAGATCAACATTGCTGGATCTGAATATGTTCTTTGTCATGGCGATTCTCTTTGCACAGCAGATATTGGTTATCAAGTGTTTCGTGGTTGGGTTCGCAAAGCTTGGATTCAAAAATTATTCTTGAAATTGCCTTTGAAATGGCGTCGTTCGATTGCAAATCATCTGCGAAACAATAGTGGCGTG
>NZ_NCJB01000284.1:0-3001 GCF_002282275.1 Polynucleobacter sp. 39-46-10
ATATCAAAGCCACCAGCTTCGTCCACTTGCTTAAACATGCCAGCGGTTGCCTGGCCATCTTTGCCCATCAGATCAAATACAAAGCGCTCAAAGTTACTCGCTTTAGAAATATCCATAGATGGGCTTGAGGTATGCAAAGTCTCAGCAGACTTACGCGCACGATACACGCCAGTGCGGAAGAACTCATCGAGAACATCATTCTCATTAGTAGCAGCGATCAAATGGGCGATTGGCAAGCCCATCATGCGGGCAATGTGGCCAGCGCAGATATTGCCAAAGTTACCAGACGGCACAGTGAAAGAGACTTTTTCGGAGCTTGATTTTGTAGCAAGTAAATAGCCTTGGAAGTAGTAAACAACCTGAGCAACTACTCGACCCCAGTTAATGGAGTTCACAGTACCAATTTGGTGGCTTGCCTTATAGCTGTGATCATTACTCACTGCCTTCACAATATCTTGGCAATCATCGAAAACACCGGCAACCGCCAAGTTAAAAATATTTGGATCTTGCAAGGAATACATTTGTGCGGATTGGAAAGCACTCATCTTTCCGCGTGGTGAAAGCATAAATACTTTAACACCCTCTTTGCCGCGCATAGCGTATTCAGCCGCACTGCCGGTATCACCAGACGTCGCACCCAAAATATTGAGCTTCTGACCTTTTTTCTTTAGCGCGTATTCAAAGAGATTGCCGAGCAACTGCATCGCCATATCTTTAAATGCCAGCGTAGGTCCGTTAGATAAACTCAACAAACCAATACGTGTGCCCTGCTCTTCACCCAACCAATGTAATGGCGTGATGTCTTTAGCATTATCTTCAGTCCGTCCATTGCAATAGACCTGCTCTGTATAGGTCTTACGTAATAAAGCTCGTAAATCAGCCTCGGGAATGTCATCACAATACAAACTCAAGACTTCATAAGCGAGATCAGCATATGACAATCCACGCCAAGAATCGAGCTGCTCTTTAGTGACTTGTGGATACTCAGTCGGCAGATACAAACCACCATCCGGCGCCAATCCACCAAGGAGGATTTCTAGAAAAGATTGTTGCGGGCTATTGCCACGAGTAGATTGGTAACGCATGTATTTATATTAGGACAGATTTTCTAAGCGGATCTTCACTACTTCGCCAGCAACAGTTTTTAGATTCTGGATTTCAGCAATCGCTGCTAGCATGTGCTTTTCTTTGGTTTCGTGAGTCAAAGCTACCAAATCAGTTTGGCTTTCACCCTCGTCCGCTTCTTTTTGCAAGAGCGCATCAATCGAGATGCCGTGAGCTGCCAAAATTTTTGTGATGTCAGCTAAAACGCCGGCCTGATCTGCTACACGCAAGCGTAAATAGTAGCTGGTGGTGATTTCACCCATAGGCAATACAGTAATGTCGCGCACTGCATCTGGTTGGAAAGCAAGGTATGGGACACGATTCTCAGGGCTCGCACCTAATAATCGTGTGATATCTACTAAGTCGGCAATCACAGCGGAAGCAGTTGGCTCTGAACCCGCACCTTTACCGTAGTAAAGCGTAGTACCAACGGCATCGCCGAATACCTGAACGGCATTCATAGCACCTTCTACGTTAGCAATTAAACGCTTCGTTGGAATCAAAGTTGGGTGCACACGTAATTCGACACCGCTAGATGTCTTCTTGGCGATACCAAGCAACTTGATGCGATAGCCCAACTGCTCAGCGTATTTAATATCGATGGCATCCAGCTTGGTAATACCCTCAACGTGCGCTTTTTCAAATTGCATTGGAATACCAAATGCAATGGCACTCATGATGGTTGCCTTATGTGCAGCGTCTACACCTTCAATATCAAATGTCGGATCCGCTTCTGCGTAGCCTAGACGCTGCGCCTCTTTTAAGACGGTTGCAAAGTCTAAACCTTTGTCACGCATCTCAGAAAGAATGAAATTGGTTGTGCCATTGATGATGCCAGCGATCCATTCGATACGGTTTGCAGTCAAACCTTCGCGCAAGGCCTTGATAATTGGAATACCACCCGCTACAGCCGCCTCAAATGCAACCATCACACCTTTTTCATGGGCAGCCTGAAAAATTTCATTGCCATGAACGGCGATCAAGGCCTTGTTAGCCGTCACTACATGCTTGCCAGCTGCGATTGCCTCTAGCACCAAATCTTTAGCAATACCGTAACCACCAATCAACTCAACAACGATATCAATCTCAGGATTATTAATGACTGCACGAGCATCACTCACTACTTGAGCGCGATCTTTTACTAATTCTTTAGCACGCTCTACATTGAGATCGGCAACTGTATTAATACGAATGCCACGGCCAGCGCGACGGGTAATTTCATCTTGGTTACGCTCGAGAACAGTAAATACTCCACCACCCACAGTGCCAATACCTAATAGACCAACTTGAATCGGTTTCATGATGCCTTTGTTGCTGTTGAATTAGCCGCTTTGCGACTATGTTTTTGACGATAACGCTCAAGAAAACGTGCAAGGCGACCAATCGCCTCATTAAGCACATCTTCATGAGGTAAGAACACTAAACGGAAATGATCTGGCTTGCCCCAGTTAAAACCAGAGCCTTGTACTAACAACACTTTTTCTTCTTTCAAAAGATCGGCAACAAATTGCTGATCATCCTCGATTGGATACATCTCAGGATCAAGCTTTGGAAATAAGTACAAAGCAGACTTTGGTTTCACGCATGTCACGCCTGGGATCTCAGTAATGAGCTTCCAAGCAAGCTCACGCTGCTTTGCTAAGCGACCACCCTCATTAACCAAATCATTGATACTTTGATAACCACCCAATGCCGTTTGAATTGCGTACTGGCCCGGTACGTTGGCACACAATCGCATTGAGGACAACATATTGAGACCCTCGATGTAATCGCGGATCATCTCTTTGTCACCAGAAACTATCATCCAGCCAGCGCGGTAGCCGCAAGAGCGGTAGTTCTTAGATAAACCATTGAAGGTAATGGTGACCACATCAGTAGATAAAGATGCCAAGGAGAT
>NZ_NCJB01000285.1:0-2991 GCF_002282275.1 Polynucleobacter sp. 39-46-10
TGCCGCCCAAGTTCAGCCTGCGGAGGCATTGCGCTATGAGTAATTTCAAGAATGAAAAAAACAGCGGTGTGATTCTGAGTGCATCCGACCTTGCAAAGACCTATGGCAAAGGACCAACAGCAGTTGATGTTCTTAAGGAAATTGATTTACAGGTAAACGCTTCCGAGAAGGTGGCTATCGTAGGATCCTCTGGCTCAGGAAAAAGTACCTTGCTGCATTTATTGGGTGGTTTAGATACGCCCAGCGCAGGGACAGTCATCTTGGCTGGAGAAAATCTCCATCAATTGCCAGTGAGAAAACTAGATCAATTGCGTAATCAGAGTTTGGGTTTCATTTATCAGTTCCATCATCTCTTAGATGAATTCAGCGCAGTTGAAAACGTCGCCTTGCCTTTACGTATTCGTGGGCTGAGTAATGAAGAGTCTATGGAACGTGCCAATACGATGTTGCATGCGGTCGGTTTAGCAAAGCGAGTTCAACATACCCCAGGCGAGCTATCTGGTGGTGAGCGTCAACGAGTTGCGGTTGCTCGTGCCTTAGTGGGTAATCCCGCTTGCGTCTTAGCGGATGAGCCAACGGGTAATCTCGATACTGAAACTGCCGATGGCGTATTTGACTTGATGTTAGATATTGCTCGTGAGCAGGGTACTGCTTTCGTGATTGTGACCCATGATCCTATTCGCGCTAAACGTTGTGACCGGATTTTGCATTTAGAGCGCGGAGTATTAAAGACTTTCGCGCAATGAGCGAAGTTGGCAAAGATCTCGCATGGGTTGATACCCATTGCCATCTAGATGCGCCGGAGTTCTCAAACTCCCTTTCTGAGATTGTTTCAAGAGCGGCAGGTAAAGGTGTTAAAGCGGTCTTACTGCCTACTGTTCAAGCATCTGACTGGGAAAAAGCTAGAGACTTAGCGGCTCAATACAGTAATGACATTCCAGGTTTGGTTTATACGCTCGGCATTCATCCGCTGTATATCAAGCAAGCGCAAGAGAGTGATATTGATATTCTCAAGAAACAAATTGAGCGTTCATTAGATGACCCTCGTTTTGTCGGTATTGGCGAGATTGGTCTTGATTACTTTGTTGAGGGACTTGATCCGCAGCGCCAAGAGTATTACTTTCATAGGCAACTCGATTTGGCTCAACAATTCCAGTTGCCAGTCATTTTGCATGTGCGCCGCTCACAAGATGCCATCCTCAAAGCATTGCGTAAAAGAAAAGTGCCTAGCGGTATAGCGCACGCCTTTAATGGTAGTCATCAGCAAGCCGAGCAATTTATTGAATTGGGTTTCAAACTGGGATTTGGTGGGGCGGCAACCTACGATAGGGCATTGCAGATTCGCCGTCTTTTAAAAGAATTGCCGCTTGAAAGTATCGTCACTGAAACGGATGCGCCGGATATTCCCCCGGCATGGCTTAGGGAAGAGGGTGGGCAATTTAATGAGCCTGCATTACTCCCCAGAATTGCTCAGCAACTAGCTAGCATTCGCGGTATTGGCGAAGACGTATTTTCAAAAGTAGTTTGGCAAAACGCGATGCAGGTATTGCCCCGCTGGTCATTATTAATGGCTAACAAACTAAACCCACAGTCCGCCTCTTAAGAACTTGCGCATCAATATTGCGGCGTTCATCGCTGGGGGATCGCTTCTTCTATTGTTGCCTGCTGTGCCAGAGTATTGGTATTGGATATGCATAGCAACCATCTTCATTTCTCTATCCAGCGTCTACATCAATCGCTTGTTAATTCAATATTGCTATGTAAGCAGCGCATTACTCACTACATGCTATTTTGCTTTGGGATTTGCTTGGAATGCACATTACGCACAAAGTCGACTGACTCATGTTCTATCAATCGAGTATGAGGGCAGGGATTTTGTTCTTGAAGGTAGAGTCAATGCCTTGCCACAAAGTTCTCCTGGTGGCGCTAAGTTTTCTTTTGAGGTTGATCGGGCATGGTTAGGCAAGGAGTCAATTGATTCATTTCCTGCACAGGTGTATTTGAGTTGGCAGCCAGCATGGCGTAATCCTCAAGATGTCCCCCAAATTATTCCGGGTCAGCGCTGGGAGTTCAAAGTCAAAATCAAAAGGCCTTATGGGTCTCTCAATCCTTATACCTTTGATTTTGAGCGTTGGTCCTTTCATCAAGACTTTGGTGCCATTGGATCAATTAGGTCTGGCAAGTTACTTCTTGAAAAAGATATTGGCATATCTGAGTTCGCTCTAGCCATGGAATATCAGCGTTGGAAATTAAGACAAAAAATTCAGCGCCTACTTCCAAGGGATGCACGTTACGGCGGGGTGATTGCAGCACTGGTCATGGGCGACCAAAATGCGATAGACCAAGAAGACTGGCGTGTATTTAATGCCACTGGTATTGGGCATCTCATATCCATATCGGGCCTTCATGTAACGATGCTGGCTGGCTTCGGTGCGATGCTGGCAACCTTTTTATGGCGTCGTAATAATCTGCCCTTATTGATCCCTGTTGGGAAGTTTGCTGCAGCAGTTGGGTTTCTGACGGCATTTGTCTATGCGTGGTTGGCTGGATTTCAGATTCCGGCACAGCGAACGATGTTTATGGTGGGCGTAGTTGCATTTGCCCTATGGTCTGGCAGAAACCCCCGATCATTTGATATCTGGTGGTGGGCTCTCTTTGTTGTTCTGCTGATTGATCCAATGGCGCCCTATACGCCAGGATTCTGGCTTTCATTTGGGGCGGTTGCGGCAATTTTGTTCGCTATGCAGGATTCGGATGGTTTATTAGGGCTACCCACTAGCAGAGAGCTGGAGCTTGATTGGCGATATAGATTGTCTCAAGCTCTTAAAGTAGCTTGTCGTGTGCAGGCCGTAGTTACTATCGCACTTTTGCCATTAACTCTATATTGGTTTTATCAAGTCTCGATAGTTTCACCATTGGCAAATGCAATTGCCATTCCTGTGGTGAGTTATATCGTAACGCCTCTGGCGATTGCGGGTGCCTTATTGCCTG
>NZ_NCJB01000286.1:0-2970 GCF_002282275.1 Polynucleobacter sp. 39-46-10
GACCCGTATTCAATTAAACGACTATCCCGGTCAATGGGGTGAGCTGCCACACTTGCAGTGTTTGCAGAAAGAGGGCCTATTTTAAGCTATCACACCCTATTGCTTGCTGTATTCCAAAGATTGGGCGTTACAGAATTCGCATATCCCGAGATAAATAATTTTTCCGTGCCTGTAGTCGGGTCAAATACGGATCGCTCAATGCGTCCAATATTTCCGCCATAGACATGAATACTGATTGAGGTTTGATCGCTTAAAGCATTCTCAACCACATGAATATCATGTGTATTGGGTGATACGGTAGCTACTTGGCCAGGCTTGCACAAGGTAAATTCATCAGCTTTATAGCTGCCATCAGCCTGCTGGTGATAGTCGGCACTACGCTCTTGCCCTCGTAGTTGTCCAACCATGCCCCAGACAGTATGGTTATGCAGTGGTGTTTTTTGACCGGGACCCCAAACAAAGCTGACCACTGAAAAGCGATCGAGTGGATCCGCGTAGAGAAGGTACTGTTGATAGTACTGGGGATGCACTTTACAAAATTCCTCCGGTAGCCAGTCATCCACAACAATTAAATTTTCTAGGAGAGCTTTCCCTTTAGAAAAAATGAGCTCTTCACTGGGCTTAGTCTCTAGTAGTAGTGCCAACTCTTTAACGAAAGTCAGTAACTTGCCTTCTTGCATATACAGCTCCTAAGTTGAGATATTACTGATCGGCTGCAAATAGCCAATCAGGCAGGCCCTTGGGTTTGAGGGTGGTGGTATCAACGCAGACAATATGTAGAACTGCGCTGGCAATCAACTCAGGTTCCATACCTTCAACAATGCGTTTTGCAGTTTGCTTGACAGCAATTTGGGTTCTGCCACGATTCTCAATAACTTGATCAATGCTCAGAAGATCATCCAAGCGTCCAGGCCGATGAAAATTCATGGTGATTTCTCGAACTGGGAGAACAATGCCGAACTCATTCACCAGTTTTGTTGGGCTCAAGCCTCTTTGCTGGAGCCACTCCGAGCGACTTCTCTCAAAAATCTCTAAATAGCGAGCGTGATACACAAAGCCAGCTGCATCAGTATCTGAGTAGCAAACACGAAAGAGGAAGGGCGGGTTCGTGGGTTGAGTGGATTGAGTCATGATGAATGAAGTGTCTTTAGATATTGAGAATCATATCGCGATGTGCGATGCCTGCCTCGTCGTAAATATCACCTTGTGCAATAAACCCAAACCGCTCATAAAAAGGAATAGCTGATAACTGGGCATGGAGCTCAATTTTCACCATGTTTTGAGACGCTGCCTCTTGCAGGAGGACTCTAAGGAGTCGGTCCCCAACTCCACCCCTACGGTATGTTGCTAGTACCGCCATGCGTCCAATTCTGCCAATGTTCCCAGGCATCGTGACTAGGCGTGCAGTGCCAATGGCTTGCGAGTCTAGGTAGGCTAAGGCATGCTGTGCAAGCGGATCAAATTCATCTAGCTCCATATCCTCTGGAACGCCTTGCTCCTCAATAAACACTAGCTTCCTAATTGCATAGGCCTCACTCTTAGCCTCTTGCCAAGGTTTAATCAAGATCACGTGCTGTCTCTTTACTATGCATATGGAGGTGAATAGCTCATTAAACATCTAATGTAGCAAATTGAACCCATTTAAGCTTCAAATATTAGCTCTAAGGCTTATAAGTAAGCCACTTCATGGTTAAAATGGATTGGTGGTGCCAAAGGCTTGGCCCCCTCACAAACCTTTATCTAGGAGTTATTTTGAAGAAATCTTTATTGGCTACATTAGTTGCCTCACTCGGTTTAGTAGTTGCAAGTTCAGCATTTGCTCAAGCTCCTGCAAAAATGTTGCCTTTGGCGGCTGAAGCAGTTGTATTGACTGCTACTGTTGATTCAGTGGACGCAAAGAAACGTATCGTTGTTCTCAAGGATGCAAACGGGAACTTGGCTCAAATGAACGTATCTAAACAAGTAAATGATTTAGATAAAGTAAAAAAGGGCGATATGTTTGTTGTTGAGCATGCTCAAGCGATTGCAGTTGGTTTGGTTGCTGCCCCTAAGGGTGCTAAGCCAGGCGTTTCTGGCGTTCGCTCAGTAGTAGTAGCAGGTAAGGGTTCTGCTAAGCCATTTGAAGAAACTGCAGATACTGTTTATGCCACAGTGAAGATCAGCACAATTGATGCAAAGACTCGTGTTGTTACTTTCACATTGCCATCAGGTGAGAAGCAAAAAGTGAAGGTTGATCAAAGCGTGTTAGGTCTTGAGAAATTTAAGGCTGGCGATGACGTTATGGTTGAGTTCGTTGATGACACAGCGATTGGCTTTGTAACACCAAAGAAATAAGCATTTAAAACTCTTTCAGCATGAATCATGCTGGAGCTGTAAATAAAAAGGCCCGCTAAGCGGGCCTTTTGCATACTGAATAATGATTAAGCGTCTTTAGCAATCATGACATCTGATGCCTTAATGACTGCCCAAGCTTGATCACCAACTTTAAGTTTGAGTTCATCTACTGCCTCATTGGTAATGGAGGCGGTAACGATATGACCCGAACCAATATCGATCTTCACGTGAGAGGTGGTTTGACCCATTTTGAGCTCAACCACTTTGCCGCTGAGAGTATTGCGTGCGCTGAGTTTGACTTTAAGTTCCATGATTTCTCCTAGTGGACGTATTGTTTAGCATAGGTAGCATCATTGTAGAGGGCCTCCTTGTATTGCGACTTGCCATAATTGCGAATGATCGCCTGACCCTCATCTGACGCTACAAATCGGATGAAATTAGCAGCAATATCGCGATTCTCAGTTGCACCTACGGGAGCGACTAAAGCATCGTAGGTATTGACTAGGTAAGGATCCCCACGATAAAGAATTTGCAGATCAGGAGCGACATTTTTCTCTGCCACCCAGGTGCTGCTATCTGTCATGAAATAGGCTTTATCTGCATTCGCCCTTTTAAGCGATGCTGTCATAAAGTCAT
>NZ_NCJB01000287.1:0-2969 GCF_002282275.1 Polynucleobacter sp. 39-46-10
GAAGCCGAACAACTCAATATTATTTCAAATACCCTGTCCGATCTGCTCACCCGTGAGCAAGCACTTCGGGGGTATCTTTGACTTCGAAGTAAAGTCACGACGCCTTACTGAAGTTAACTCTATTCTTGAAGATCCCACCATTTGGGATGATCAAAAGAAAGCACAAGCCCTCGGCAAAGAAAAGAAATTGCTCGATGGCGTTGTTGCCACCCTCACCGATTTAAATAGCAATATCACTGGTGCCATCGAACTATTCGATATGGCCAAAGAAGAAAGTGATTTTGAAACGATTGGCGCTATTGAGCAAGATGTTGAGAGCTACAGCAAGATCATTCATGATCTTGAGTTCCGCCGCATGTTCCATAACGAAATGGATTCCTGTAATTGCTTTATTGATATTCAAGCAGGCGCAGGTGGCACAGAAGCTTGTGACTGGGCGAGCATGCTCTTCCGTCAATACCTCAAGTATTGCGAACGTAAAGGCTACAAAACAGAAATTCTGGAAGAGTCTGATGGTGACGTTGCTGGTATTAAGAGCGCCACTATCAAAGTAGATGGTGAGTATGCATACGGCCACCTCCGTTCAGAGACTGGTGTGCATCGCTTGGTACGTAAGTCCCCATTTGATTCATCAAACGGTCGCCATACTTCTTTTGCCAGTATCTATGTTTACCCAGAGATTGACGACTCGATTGAGATTGATGTCAATCCAGCAGATATTCGTACTGACACCTATCGCGCCTCTGGTGCGGGTGGTCAGCATATTAATAAAACCGACTCTGCAGTTCGCTTGACCCACCTTCCAACTGGCATTGTGGTGCAGTGTCAGAATGATCGAAGCCAACACCGCAATAGAGCTGAAGCGATGACGATGCTCAAATCTCGCTTGTATGAGCATGAGATGCAAAAGCGTCGTGCAGAGCAAGACAAGCTTGAGGCAAGCAAAACCGATGTGGGTTGGGGTCATCAAATCCGCTCCTACGTACTCGATCAAAGCCGCATTAAAGACTTACGCACTAACGTTGAGATATCCAATACACAAAAAGTATTGGATGGCGATCTTGATGCCTTTATTGAAGCTAGCCTGAAGCAAGGCGTTTGATTCATTCCCCCTATTCCAGCTATTAATATTGCATATGAACGATCAAGTGAACTCCAACCCTAATCAAGCTACTGAAGCTGTTGATGAAAATCACATCATTGCCGAGCGTCGTGAGAAATTAGCCAAGTTACGCGAAGGCGGAGTAGCGTTTCCAAATGACTTCGTGCCGACCCACTTAGCTGCAGATCTGCATACTCACTATGACAGCCTCACTAAAGAAGAATTAGCCGCCAAGAAGGTGCATGTCAAGGTTGCCGGTCGTATGGTGCTCAAGCGCGTCATGGGAAAAGCCAGTTTTGCGACCATTCAAGATCGTAGCGGTCAGATTCAGTTCTACATCAATGATGAAATCAGTGGTGCCGATATTCATGGTGCATTTAAGCACTGGGACATGGGTGACTTTATCTCCGCTGAAGGCAATTTATTCAAGACAAATAAGGGTGAGCTCTCCGTTGAATGTAGCAATCTACGCCTCCTTAGCAAATCGTTGCGCCCTCTTCCAGATAAGTTCCATGGCCTCTCAGATTTAGAGACCAAGTATCGTCAGCGCTATGTTGATTTGATTGTGAATCCAGAGAGCCGCAATACATTTAGAGCACGTAGCAACACGATCGCCTCATTGCGTCGCCATATGCTGGATGCGGACTTCATGGAAGTTGAAACACCAATGCTCCACCCTATTCCTGGTGGCGCCACAGCAAAACCCTTCATCACACATCACAATGCTTTAGACATGCAAATGTTCTTGCGCATTGCTCCAGAGCTCTACTTGAAGCGCTTGGTAGTAGGTGGTTTTGAGCGTGTCTTTGAAATCAATCGCAATTTCCGTAACGAAGGCGTTAGCCCACGTCACAATCCAGAATTCACGATGATGGAATTCTATGCAGCCTATACCGATTACCGTTGGCTGATGGATTTTACGGAGAACTTAATTCGCTCTGCTGCAATGGATGCGCAAGGCACTACTGTCCTGACCCACCAGGGCCGTGAACTCGACCTCAGCAAACCTTTCCAGCGCTTGACCATTACTGAAGCGATCTTGAAGTATTGCGGCCAATCCAATAAGAGCTATGAGCCAGCCCAACTTGAAGATGCTGCATTTATTCGTGCTGAATTGAAAAAAGGTGGTGAGAACCCAGATTCCCCAACCCTGAAGAATGCCGGTATTGGCGCCTTGCAACTTGCTTTATTTGAATTGGTTGCCGAGTCACACCTCTGGGAGCCAACTTACATTATCGATTACCCAATTGAAGTCAGCCCTCTCGCTCGTGAATCTGATACGCGTCCTGGCATTACCGAACGCTTTGAATTATTCATTACCGGTCGTGAGATCGCCAATGGCTTCTCAGAGTTAAATGATGCCGAAGATCAGGCCAACCGCTTCCGTAAGCAAGTGGAGCAAAAAGAAGCGGGTGATGAAGAAGCGATGTACTTTGACCATGACTTTATTCGTGCACTTGAATACGGCATGCCCCCAACAGGCGGTTGTGGCATTGGTATTGATCGCTTAGTCATGCTACTGACTGACGCACCTAATATTCGTGATGTGATTTTGTTCCCTCACCTGCGTCGCGAAGAAGAGTAATTAATTCAAACTCTATTCTTAGAAATTAAAAAGCCGCAGATTCCTCTGCGGCTTTTTCTATTGATAGGCCTGGAAAACTCAACTTGCTGGATATAGTTTTGTGTTCTCGCTATCGATAACCGTGACATTGACTGGAATACCCAGGCTAACACTAGAAGATACGGTGCAGAAATCCTGAAACTGAGCCAATACTCGATCCAGGTTTTCCAAAGTAGATCCTGGTACCCCAATATGAATATCAACGTAGATCGCCAGAATGCGTAAGCGGTTCTGTTCATTTCT
>NZ_NCJB01000288.1:0-2961 GCF_002282275.1 Polynucleobacter sp. 39-46-10
GTTGAGTCTCTGAGGCCTTACCCATGATCTCCGGCCTTGTTCAAATACTTTTATTCCAAAGCTTGGGTGAGCTTATATCCAAATTCGCCCTTCCCACCCTTCCCGGACCTGTAATTGGCCTAGTTCTTCTGATTATTTGGCTAGTACTACGCAAAGGAATTAACGACGACCTTGCTATGGTGGCAGATGGCTTCAGCCAATACCTAGGTCTCTTATTCGTGCCGGCAGCAGTAGGTGTGGTGCTATTTTTACCCCAACTTAAAGCCAATGCACTGGCCATCGTGAGTGCCTTAGTGGGTAGCGTTATCTTAACTATCGCCACAACGGCAATTGTGGTCCGCTTTTTAAGTACAAAACCTCAAAGCACTGAATCATGAGTGAAAAACACTCCATCGTAGAGATTTGGGTTTACCTCTCCGCTAGCCCCTTATTTGCACTCTTCATCACATTGGCGGCCTATCAAATTGGTTTATTAATCTACAAAGCCACCAAACAGAATCCCCTAGCGAACCCAGTAGCTATTGCCATCATCTTGGTGGCCAGCATGATTCAATTGATTGAGATGCCCTATTCCACCTACTTTGAAGGCGCGCAATTTATTCACTTCTTATTGGGCTCAGCCACCGTGTCACTAGCAATACCAATATATAGAGGGCTTAGCAGTCTTAAAGGAAGATCCTTGCCTTTACTGGCGTCTTTAGTTGCAGGAGGCTTGGTATCCATCATCAGCGCCGTTAATATCGCCAAACTATTCGGTGCAGATTCCAGTATCACTGGTGCCATGTACCCCAAGTCGGTAACTGCACCAATTGCCATGGGTATCGCTGAGCGTATTAGCGTATCCCCAACCCTCACCGCTATATTTGCCGTCACCACCGGAATTCTGGGGGCTATTTTGGCACCTTTTATTCTCAATGCTTTGGGTATGAAAGCATGGTGGCAACGTGGGTTTGCGATTGGCATTGGTGCTCACGGCATTGGCACCTCGAGAGCATTTAGCATTCATCCTGAGGCGGGCACTTATGCCAGCCTCGCTATGGGCATGAACGGCGTAATTAGTGCGGTAGCTATTCCGATTTTGTATCACATCTTTAATTAAGAAAATTTCAAATTATGTTGATTTCTCCTCCTTATAGTGGGGCACGCGCCCCAGTGCTAGCTAAGAATGCTGTGGCTAGCTCACAGCCTTTAGCAACCCAAGCTGGTATTGAAGCTCTGCAGCATGGTGGCAATGCGGTTGATGCGGCTTTAGCAACTGCAATCACGCTCACCGTAGTTGAGCCCACCATGAATGGTCTCGGTGGAGATGGTTTCGCCTTAATTTGGGATGGCAAAAAACTCCATGGCATGAATGCCTCTGGTCGCGCACCAGGAGCATGGACGCCAGACTATTTTTCAGGCAAATCTGCAATGGATTTGATTGGCTGGAATACAGTAACCGTACCAGGCATGGTGTCAGGATGGATTGAGTTATCTCGCAAATTTGGTAAGCTGCCTTTTGCGCAACTCTTTAAGCGCGCAATTGATTATGCAGAGAATGGTTTTCCAGTTTCACCGGTGATTGCTCGCCAATGGCGCGAAGCAGTTCCTATCCTAAAGAATCAACCGGGCTTTAGTGAATCTTTTTTGATCGATGGCAAAGCCCCGGTTGCTGGCCAAATATGGCGCTACCCGGCTCAAGCAAAAACACTTCGCGAGATCGCCGAGACAGAAGGGGAATCTTTTTATACCGGTAGGTTAGCGCAAAGCATGGTTGACTTCGCACAAAGCACTGGCGGTTGCTTCACTATGACTGACTTTGCAAATAATCAAACTGAATGGGTAGAACCTTTGGCCTTTGATTATGGTGAATACACCCTCCATGAAATTCCACCCAATGGCTCGGGCATCGCCGCACAAATGGCTCTGGGTATTTTGCAGGCTGCTAATGTCAAACAATACCCCGCCAATTCTGCGCAACGCATTCATCTTCAGGTGGAAGCAATGCGCATTGCTTTTGCCGATGCCTATGCCTATGTATCTGATGCGAGCTCGATGAAGGTGCCAACAAGCGCCCTATTGGATAGGGATTATTTAGCTAGCCGTGCTGCACTCATTAATCACAATCAAGCTGGTAGCTATGGTGCAGGCGATCCTCATGCTGGCGGCACTGTTTACCTCTGTGCTGCAGATGAATCTGGCATGATGATTTCTTATATTCAGTCGAACTTTAAGGGCTTCGGTTCCGGAGTGGTTGCTCCCGGCGGTATTGCATTCCATAACCGCGGCATGAGCTTTAGCCTGACTGAGGGCCACCCTAATCAAGTAGCGCCAGGTAAGCGCCCTTTTCACTCCATCATTCCTGCATTCTTAACAAAGGGTAATCAACCTACTATGGCGTTTGGTGTGATGGGTGGCAATATGCAGCCACAAGGACATATTCAGTTTGTCATGAGATTTGTTGATGAGTATCTCAATCCCCAAGCTTGCTCTGATGCGCCCCGCTGGAGAATTGATGATCTTGGCAAACTGACGGTAGAAGCTTCTATGCCCATGGCTGTAGTTGAAGGCTTGAAAGCGCTGGGGCATGAAGTGACCGTGATGCCGGCAAATAGCTTGGATTTTGGTAGCGCCCAAGCAATTGCACTGCTCGGTGAAGAAACTAAGGATGCCTATATTGCTGGTAGCGATCATCGCCGTGATGGATTGGCGGCGGGATTCTAGATTTCCAACTACGGCGTAAAAGTTGCCTGCAATATATCGAGACTAGCTCCCAATGTTTTATTGCTGACTGCGCCTAATCTTTTGACTAGGCGGGCCTTATCTATTGTGCGAATCTGATCCAAGAGGACTAAACCTTTTTTACCATCGTGTGTAATCGGCACGCGATAGGATGCTAATCTTCCTTTTGTGGTCATTGGCGCAATAATCACGGTTCGCAAAAAGTCATGCATCTCTTGCGGAGATACAACAACGCATGGT